>JASDWX010000026.1:0-5995 GCA_041890515.1 Alteromonadaceae bacterium | reverse complement strand
CAATTAGACCGTGTGGGTTGTTTCAAGTATTCACCTGTTGAAGGTGCTAAGGCGAATGCCTTACCTGATCATGTTTCTACCGAGGTAATGGAAGAACGTTTACAGCGTTTTATGGCAGTTCAAGCGAAAATAAGTTCAGATAAATTACAAGCACGCATTGGTCAAGAATACCTTATTCTTGTTGATGAAGTGAATGGTCTTGGTATTGTTGGGCGCTCTTATATGGACGCACCAGAGGTTGACGGTAAAGTGTATTTGTCTGATGATTTTGATGCAGAGCCGGGTGATTTACTTTGGGTACAAATTATTCATGCCGACGAACATGATGTTTGGGGTGTTCGCGTAGAAGATTAATAGGGTTACGTTAGGCTTAGCTCTTCAGTTTAAGCCTAACTATTATTACCTTGCTTGTAATTATTGATGTACTCTAAGGCTGAATTAGTCCTTAAGAATGGATTCACTTTAATCATTTATTGATGTCATAGTGGTATGTTACTTTAAAACACTAACAGAAAATAAATCTAGATTTTGTTAAGGCTGCTATATGAAAGTTATAGAGTTTATTAGAGAAAAAAAAAGAAACTTGCAACATCAAAACGATCAGTTTATCGCCAAGTTAGAGCCTAAATTTAAAAACTTATCAAATATATTTAATAACAAAATCACCATGCCTTTTCGTAATACGCTAAATAACCCCTGGTTCTCTCAATTTAGTCCTGTTGATGTGGAAGAAAGTAAAACCGAAGAGGTATTGATACAAGTACCACAAGCAGAAAAAACCTATAAGAGCCTTCTTAAGGAAGTTGATACAGTAACTTTCTTAGGCGAATGGCATTCGGTAGAGCAAGAGTGTATTGATCAATTTGCAGAGGTTACGGGCGATAAACAGTGGATTCATACAGACCCTATACGTGCAGCGAAAGAATCACCTTTTAAAGCGACAATAGCCCATGGGTTTTTAACCTTATCATTAATCCCCAAATTAACTAATTCAGTTGATTTGGATAATAATCCCTATCCTGAAGCGAAGATGGTGATTAATTTTGGCTTGAATCAAGTACGCTTTCCTTATCCAGTTAAAGCGGGGACTCGTGTTAGAGCTAGCATTAAATTAGTTAACTTAGTGCCAATGAAGCGAAGTATTGAAGTTGTTAATGAGGTGAGTATTGAAGTTGAAAACAGTAAGCGTTTAGCTTGTGTGGCTGAAACTGTATTACGTTTATATTTTTAGTACATCTTTGTTGAATCATCAAGAAGCAGGTGCTTTCATCTATGATAAACGTGCGCTAAGTGATGCTGTCAGAGTCATGTGATTTTTTAGCCATGTCCACTGTAAATCAACGCATAAAATCTTATCAGTATAAATTCTCAATTGCTAATATCTTCAGTGTGGTATTAGTGAGCTTAGCTAAATATTTAACGAATCATAATGATGTTCTGCTGCCAAGGTATTCTTGGTACAAAAAGGAGACGTTAACCTAAAAATATTTGCCATATATTTTCTAATACATTATTTTTGTTATGTCGCTAAAGCAATGAGGAAGCTAGCATAAAGGAGTTGACCATTATAAGAATACATTTTACATTAAAGCATATCTTTATGTTTATGAAAATTACTAAGCATGGAAAATAGGATGCCTGAAGCTAATACCCAATTGAAATCAATATTGCTGATCGATAATAATTTAACTTTCGTCAATGCATTAATTCCTAAATTGAAAGAATGGGGTTATACAGTCTCGAGCTGTGATAACGCTGTTGAAGCGATTCAATTAGTGAAAGATAAAACTTTTAAGTTAGTATTATGTGAGTTGTACTTACCCAGTTTAAGAGCAGACAGGTTATTTACCCTTTTATTTAGAAACGATCCAGAACTTAATTGTTGCCTCTTGACAAGTGCTGATTATGACGACCCATTAATCAAAAAAACCATCAAATTAAAAAACGTAAAAGGATTACTTCAAAAGCCATTAAGTTTTGAAAAATTAGACGTTTTTTTGAAAAAGACGTTTGATTTATCTCAAACATAAAAACACTTGATTCTATGCTTATCTGGTTTAGTCAAAGTATATTACCTGACGAGTTAAAGGAGTACCTTCATCTTCATCTTATGAATGCACAGGACTTTCTTGATTATCAATTACCTCTGACGACCAAAATTTATTTGATTAATTGATTTATGCTGCATCCATTCCCACCTTTATTAAATCAAAAAAAGATATTCACAGTGAGGTAGATTCAGCTTAGCAACATATTACAATCCCCTTACGCATTATCGATAAAATAAATTCTCTAAATAAGTTTAATGCTCTTTAGCTCATTGAACTTCGTTCTTATGGTCTGTTTTTTTAACAGTATATTTGTAGTACACCTTGAGTTATAAATGAAGCACTTTTTCCAGCAGGTTATAATCTAACTCAAACGAAGCGCTTTGTGGGAAAGTCCCCGTTAAATAAAGCGCTAAGTCTCAGGCTTAGCGCGCAATCTTTTTTATCGTTACTAGACTTTTCTATTGATTGCTTGACCAGATACCCGGTGCGGTCTTTCCTTGTATTTCTACATCATCAAGTGAAAACGTAGGCTTACCATTTTCCTGTAGTTTTTTACGAAAATCCTGAGTTAAATTTATAACTGTTGGAGTGAGTAGAATAATGGCGTAAATATTCACCAGTGTCATTAACCCAAGCGCCATATCTGCTAAGCCCCAGACTTCTTTCAATGATGCGGTTGCTCCCCAAAAAACCATCATTAAATAAATACTGGTATAGAGTAGCCGACCTACTTTATTGTCTAATTTGAATAAGTGAAGATTACTTTCAGCATAAGCGTAATTAGCAACAACTGAGGTAAAAGCAAATAAGGTTATTGCTGCAGCAACAAAATAGTTTCCACCTGTGCCGAAGTGACTCGTCATGGCATTTTGTGTCATTCTAATGCCTTCCATATCACCGCTAATATTAATATCAGATAACAGAATTACCACAGCGGTACAGCTACAAAGCACCATAGTGTCTAAGAAAACACCTAACATTTGCACATAACCTTGAGCAACAGGATGATTAGGTACAGGTGATGCGCCCGCTGCGGCGTGAGGCACACTACCTGCACCCGCTTCATTTGAATATAAACCTCGCTGAATACCATTTTTAATTGCTGCACCTAAAGCGCCGGCGCCTGCTTCATTTAGACCAAAGGCTGAGTTAAATATATCTATAAACATTGAAGGCAATAATTCAATATTCATTAAGGTGATAATTACAGCAGTACTAACAAAGGCTAATCCCATAAAAGGAACGATGAGTTCAGCAAATCTAGCGATACTTCTCATGCCTCCAACTACTATGCTACCTGCGAGAACAGCAATAACTACACCAGAATATTCGCGAGGAATGGTAAATGTATTATTCAAAGCATCAGCGATAGTATTCGCTTGCATGGCACTAAAAGTTAAGCCGTAACCAAGAAAAAGACAAAGTGAAAAAAGGATAGCGAGCCAAGGTTTATTGAGCCCAGATCGAATATAGTAAGCAGGACCACCTCTGAATTCTTTATGTTCGTCTCGTACTTTATATAACTGTCCCAATACACTCTCTGCAAACCCAGTTGCCATTCCGAGTAATGCAATTACCCACATCCAGAATACTGCACCACTGCCGCCTAGTGAGATTGCCATAGCGACACCTGCTAAATTACCCGTTCCAACTCTGGCAGATAAACCGGTACATAAGGCTTGAAAAGAACTGATCCCCGATTTGTCAGACTGCGTGCTGCCTTTCATAACGGTGAACATATATCTGAATTGAAGTATTTGAATCCAACGTAGCTTGAACGAAAACCAAAATCCGGCAAAAAGTAACAAATAAATTAATATTTGGCCTTCTCCCCACAGTACATTATTCATAGAGTTTACAATTTCATTAATCATTGATTTTCCTTTTACTCTCTAATTTTTATTATAGTACGATGTGTTCTTAAAATTATATGGTTAATGTCTGTCTGCTCAATTGACATTAATTACCTTTTAGACAAATGGACACCTGCCAACATACAACGTACTGAACCACCTGCAAGTTCAATTGCTGATACATCAAGGGGGACCAATTTTACCGTTTCTTCTAATAATGATACTTGGTCTTTTGTTAATGCATTATAAGCTGTAACTGACAGCGCTAAGATGCGTCCTGAAGACCCTTGTAGCTCAAGTGCGTTACCGCAAAAGGCGTTGATTTGTTGTTCGGATAAATAAACAATGCGTTTTCCAGCATTTTCAAAACGTTGAATAATTTCAGCCCGTCGTTTACCATTTGTCATCATTTCAAAACCAGCTAAAACAAAATCACTGCCAATACACATTAGCACATTGGTGTGATAAACAGAGATGCCTGCCTTATTTTGCGCATCAAAAACCATGGGTTCAAAATTGAAGTGGGCACAAAATCGCTCGAGTATATGTGAGTCACTTCTTTTTGAACTGGCAGCATAAGCAATTCGTTCTATATGATCTAATACCATAGCGCCAGTGCCTTCTAAATAGATATCGTCATATTCTAATCCAGAATAATCAAAGATAACTTGTACGCGATATTGTTTCTTCAGCATTTCTATAATATCGGTTCGGCGTTCCTTTCTGCGATTTTTGACATACATTGGATAAATAGCAATTTGACCGCCGGTGTGGGTTGAAAACCAATTGTTAGGAAAAACTGAATCAGGTGTTTCTTTTCCTTGATCTTCAAAAGTGTGTACAACGACCCCTTCGGCTTCAAGCAATTTCCCTGCGGCAGTAACTTGTTGAAAAGCTGAATTTTTAACAAGTTGTGTATTGATAGGTTCTCTTGATTGAAAACTATTGTCTTGTTTCGTTTCTTCGTTTGGACAAAAATGATGAGGACGGATCATGACGACCGCATTTGGCGCTTGTGGAAATAATGACATAGTTTCTCTCAAATTTTTATATGGTTTTATTAAAGTCAGTGTTTAACCTTCTAAAATAAAATAAAATAAAATAAAATAAAATAAAATAAAATAAAATAAAATAAAACGTTTGATAAAAGTATTATTTAATTATCCCTATATTATCTGATGAAGATGCGAATCAAAATGCCAATATGTTGTAAATATCTGACAAAGATTTATCATATTGCTTGGTTTTGTTGTCAAAATGATAATTTGGAATACTATATGAAAATTGAAACAGGTGTTAAGAAGCGTGTTTATCTTTATGATTCAGTTGATAAAGAGCTTATTGCTATTTTACGGACTGATGCCAGAGCATCTATCTCAAAATTAGCAAAACTCCTACACCTCTCTCGTGGGACCGTTCAAAATAGGCTAGACAGGCTCATAGATTCAAATGCTATTCTTGGTTTTACTATTCGAGCCCATGATGAGTTAGAAACGGATGTGGTCAAGGCGATTATGATGATAGAAGTCATTGGAAGGTCGACCACTCAAGTCATCAATAAGTTGCGTGGTATTCCACAACTTGAAAAACTTCATACAACTAATGGTACTTGGGATTTAGTTGCTGAAATTAAAACATCAAGTTTACTGGAGTTTGATCTTGTATTACGTGACGTTAGAAGTATCGATGGTGTACTTAACAGTGAGACCAGTATTCTTTTGAGCTCTGTTTAAGCATTGTAAATGTAAGGTTCGATATCAAGGTTACCCGCCTTAACATAAAACATGTTAGAAGATGATGAATTGACTGGAATCATTTCACAATGGGCATGGAGGGAGATATTTAGTGATTTTGAAGTATAACGACAGCAAATGAGGGCTGTAATTTAAAGGGGGCGGTGTCTATTATTAATGAAATATTTAGCTGTGAATATTTCAACACTTCGTAAGCATATCCATGCTAGATTAAGTACACGTAGATATTACGTTAATACAGGTTTTATTTGTTGTTCAATCTTAAAATAATACGTTGTATGTACTTACCCTAAGGCTAATTAAATCAAGATATCCCTGTTACGCGTTAAATAAGCAA
>JASDWX010000025.1:0-28165 GCA_041890515.1 Alteromonadaceae bacterium | reverse complement strand
ACTCATCAACTGATGTTATATACAGTATAGCAACAATTTAAGGGAACATAGCCTTGTGTTTTAGTAATGTTTCGTTTGCTAGTTCAGTTGTAAGCTGTGAAACAAAAAGCAATAACGGTACCAAATCTTTCGACTATGGTGATGCTGATGAAGCTATATATGATGGTAAAAATGGTAAAGATGGTGAAGCATGCCATAAGACTAATCGTTGGCAACAGCTAGGTATTACTGATGGTGAAGCATTAAAAGGTGATAATGGTTCTGGCAATAGTGCAAGAGGTGGTTGGACTAAGGAGCAATCTCAAAACCTTGAAGATCAAGGAGACAATGGTGTTACATGGCGGGTACAGAATTCAGATAACAGCTGGTCAGCATTTGGTAATGAACCATTAACAGCTGGTGCTAATGTTGAGTTTCAATTCGTAGTTACGCGTTCTAATGAAGGCAATCATCAATTTGACCAATTAAAAGCTTGGAGTGACTGGAACGGTAACGGTACTTTCGAAGAATCAGAAAATATTATTGATGAAAAATGGTACAAAGTTGCAGATTCCTTTGCTGCAGGAAACACTATTGGAAACCAGTTAGGTGGCTACAACAATGATACATTAGTTAGGGGTACTGATGGCTGGGATAGCACAAGAAATAGTGGCGTCACTCAAGCGATAATTACTACTGATACATTTCAGATCCCATTTAAAAATGTAGTTAGTAACACTTGGATGCGTGCTCGTGTAATCTGTGAAAATTCATTAACTGCGTACGATAGAGATAATAATATTTTTCTAGCTACTGGTTATTACCATCAAGGTGAAGTTGAAGATCATAAAGTTGCAATCAATCAAGTTCCAGAACCTACTACTTTACTTGTATTTGGTTCAGCACTTATTGGTTTAGTATTAAGCAGAAAAAAAACTAAATAAAATTGATATAACGTCAAAAAAAAAGCCGCAATTATTGCGGCTTTTTTATATGTAAAACTTTAATTTTAACTTTTTATTACAAGTCATCATTCATTAAATGAACTCAAGTTTACCTACTACCCCATTAACGATAGCCCTATTTAATGAAGTCAACTTTCTTACTTCATTGTTCGAAAGCCAATCCCTCGTATTAATGATTCTGTAATAGTTCAGAATTAGACACTGATAACAACTGTGGTGTTTAGATGAATGCTTACCGAATTTGTGAGGTTGCTCTCAAGCGAGATTAACAATAGTAATATCTTCTATTGTGATTGTCATTCTCTTGAGAGAATCTTGGAGGTTATCCATTCCATTCCCTCCTTCTACATTAAAATTTAATACCTGTCTTTAATTTTATTCAGCATTAAGATTGAACACAGTAAAACTAAATCACCCTTTAATATTGCTCACAAAAAAACCGCAATTAATGCAGCTTATCTTATATAAGTTAATGTTATTTTCTTAATTCAAGCAATAATTTTTTACCTAAGGTCACTCCTTTAAACTTTTCAGGCGCATTAGCAATAAACTCTAAATACTCAATCGCTTCTGCTTTCCTTTCTAATTTAGCCAAGGTATAAGCTAAGTGGTAATTTATTTCTGTGTCTGACGATGACATGCTGTAGGCCTGCCTTAAGTATGACAAACCTTTTTCAGCCTCTCCTGACAGTGTTAACGCCCACCCCACAGTATCAAAGAAGCCAGAGATGGTATTAGTAATTTCTATCGCTTGTTTCGCTTGAGTAACCGCTAACTTATATTCTTTCTTTACGATATGAATGCTAGCTAAGTTATTTAAGGCGATTGCCCGTTGATCTGTCGGTAATGGCTGCGTTAATAATAATTGATATTGAAACTGTGCTGCATCCCAATGTTCATGTGTGAGTAAGTGCTCGGCTAATATTTTTCGCTTAAGCGCAGACTTTGGTTTTTTATTCACCAACGACGTTAAATACGGAATAAATTGTTTTGATAATTTATCGCTATGACTGGTTTGCGCTAACTTCATTAAGGCGACAACATTATCTTCACCTTGTTTTAATGCCATTGCGTATAAAGAATAAGCAGCACCTAAATTATTTCTTCCTCGAGCAACATCTCCTTTCAAAATATATAAATAAGTATTATTTTTAAAACCGGCGATTTCAGCGGATTTTATTGTGCTTTCAGCCTCTCTCAATTTATTCTGTTTAACGTGTAATTTTATCGTTTCAATAAATACAGCTAAAGACTTCGGGGATAATTCAAGCGCCACAGCAAGTGACTTTTCAGCACCGTCATAATCTTTTATACGACGTTGTAGGCGACTTAATCGTAAAAGTTTATTGGCATCGTCTAACCAAAAGCCGAACAATTGTGATAGCTGATTTTTTGCTTTGTCAGTCTGATTTAAGGCAATCAAGTTTTTTGCTTTTAGCTCACTGGCATAGGTGTCTAAACGATTACTCTGCAAGTAATTGCTGATCAAAGAAAGGCTGTTTTCATAATCTCGTTCATTAAAGTAAAGCTCTGTTAATTGATAGGTCGCTCTTGTATTCACTTCACTCTTTTTTTTCTGTTGCTCTAAAATACTAATCGCTGATTTAACATCACCTATTTCATATTCTAATTCGGCCAACTTTAACCATGCTTTAGTATGCTCTTTATTGTCTGTAACCAGTTGTCGAAGTACTTTTCTGGCAACTTCTTTTTCATTTAAGAAATTTTTTAATATTGCATAAGTAAATTGCACTTCTACATTAGTTGGATTTGCAGAATACAGACCTGTGATTATATTAGTCGCTTGATCAATCTCATTTTGTTGCAGAAGCAACTGTGCATGTAATAACTGATATTTAATATTTTCGGGCTCTAGCTCAATGACCATAGTGATATATCTTTGGCTTTCGTCTAGTTTGCCAAGCTTTAAAGAAAGCGCCGCTAAAGTTTGCAAATAGAGCGCATCTTTTGATACTTTAGCTTCTTTGAGAAGATTCAGCGCTTCAATATTTTTATCCCGTTCAGATAATACTTTAGCCGTCAGAATTAATATTCCCGTATCATTAGGGTATAGTAGGTTTAACCTAGCTAGATAAGGCTGCGCTTTAAAGCTTTGATTAAATTGAATATACAAACCCGCAAGAATAGTTGCATAGTCTTTATTTACCACTAATTTTTCTTCGTAATCACTTAATAATTTTAAAGCACTTTGTTCTTGGTCTTGCTTTATATAAACATCCGCCAGTAACATAACACTATTAATATCATCGGGTTCATTATCGAGGTAACGGTTTAATTTAGTTCTCGCCTGCTCCCAATTTCGCTGCCCATAACTTGTCATTGCATCGATCAATTGCAGTTGAGGTTGGTTGTTCATAAATTTACTATCAATTGATGAGAGCTGTGTGCTTAATTGCAGTAAAGCTTGTTGAGATAAAGCGATTTCATTTAAGTCTTTTAATATTGAACTTTTCAAAAATTGAGCATGTGGATCGTTTGGCACCAACACTAAAATTTCTTCTACAAGTGTTTCGGCTTTTAAATACTCTTCTAATCCTATGTAAACATTAACAATGTACTTTAATGTTTTCACATTATCAGGAACGGCTACATTGGCTTGTTCAAATAAAATTAATGCTTGGGTGAAGTTGCCTGACATTAACAACCATCGTCCTTTTACTAACAAAAATTCATTGTCAGCTTTTACAAAGCCTTCAACGTTGTCAATAATATTTTTAGCCTTAACTAACAGGTTTAAATCAAGATACATATTGGCTAGCCCAAGGTTAGCTTTCATATGATTGGGTATTAATTGTATTATTGATTTATAGATAGTTTCAGCATTATCAGTTTCGTCATTAGCTCTTAACGCTTCAGCTTTGACCAGTTCAAAATTAATTTTACTTCTTTGATTCAGATTTTTACCTTCGTCAAGTAATATAACTGCATCATATTTCCCTTGAAAAAGTAAACTTCTCGCCAATACCTCGACCACCAAATTAAAATCAGCACCTTTGAATAAAGCGTCATTTAATTCTTGTTCAGCTAAATGTGGGGATTTTTTTTCAATAAACACTTCTGCAAGCAAAAGTTTCGCCGGTAAGTTTTTGGGATTACTTTTTAGTGCATTTTTTAAATGAATTTCTGCAGTACGACTATCTTTTTGTTGAAATGACTTTAGTGCGAGTTCATAAAAGTCTTCAGCGGCATTAGCAGGCATTATCACTAAACAAGCAGTAATGAATAATAACGTTGGAATAATGTTCATTTAAAACCTTTGGAGGCCAAGCAAAATACAATAAATTGATTTTAAGTTAGATTTTGCGCATATCATAGGGAAATACCTATATTTTTATTTTATTATAGAAAAATTTAGGAATCAAAAATTACTCTAGCATTAACAACTCCCAATCATCTATTAACTCATTAGGTTGGAGCAACAAAAATTAGCGGTTTAGCGTTACATAACGTAAAATTAATAAAACTTTATGACTTATTTTTATCGACAGAAACGGTTCAATGGAAATTAACTTACAAAAAGCGACGCTCATTAAACGCTATAAACGTTTTCTTGCAGACATTATATTAGATGATGGTAGTGAAACTACATTACATGTTGCCAACACTGGGGCTATGACAGGCTGTGCTACTGAAAATGATACTGTTTGGTATAGTACTTCTGATAACCTAAAGCGTAAATACCCGTTAAGTTGGGAGTTAACACAAACACAGAAGAATCATTTTATTTGTGTCAATACATTGCGGGCTAATCACTTGGTTGAAGAAGCAATAACGAACAACGTAATCAAAGAATTATCTGGTTATAGTAATTTACGACGAGAAGTTAAATATGGGGATGAAAATAGCAAAATAGACTTTTTACTGACTGATAAAAAAAATATAGAAACATTTATTGAGGTAAAAAGTGTGACCTTACTCAGTAATCCTACTATTATTGGTGATGAAGAGAATGACAAACAAGGTTATTTTCCGGATTCCGTAACAACACGTGGTCAAAAGCATTTACGTGAATTGATGCAAATGAAACAGCAAGGACATAGAGCCGTATTATTATTTGCTGTTTTACATAGTGGCATTGAAAGCGTCATGGCAGCGAAGCATATTGACACTAAATATGCAGAACTTTTAATGGAAGCAGTCTATCAAGGCGTAGAAGTTCTTGCTTACAAGGTACAATTTGATCAAACAATACAAAGCATTAAGATGTCTCTAACGAAACCATTGATAGTAAAGTTTAACGAATAACAATTAATTAGCGCTAAAAAAACTAAAGTTATTGACTGGTACTGGCAAAGGCTGTATAAGAGCATGCTTAAAAAACATTGTGAAGATAGAATGTTTTTTTATTGAATAATCAATCTTTATTCTTTTGATTTGAAAGACAAATAATTATTTTTTTAGTTAATTATAATGGAAAGCTTGAATTTTGATTCGAGGAACACAATATAGACTGAATATTTCAAGTCTATTTATTATTGGCAATTGCAACCACGGGTGTAGCTTTTAATGAAAGAGCAACAACTTCGCCACGTAGGTCTATGTAGCATTTAGGAGAATTAAGCATGCCAGCCAAAAAAGCACTAGGTATTTTAGCATTAGCGGGCGTTAAGCAATACGTTGAAAAAGCCAACGAAGAGTACATGAACGCTGATCAATTAGAGCATTTCAGAAAGATTCTTGATGCTTGGCGTACACAACTTCGTGAAGAAGTTGACCGCACAGTTTCACATATGCAGGACGAAGCAGCAAACTTCCCTGATCCGGTTGATCGCGCAGCTCAAGAAGAAGAATTTAGCTTAGAGCTACGTACTCGTGATCGTGAACGTAAACTCATTAAGAAAATCGAAAAAACATTACAATTGATTGAAGAAGATGATTTTGGCTTCTGTAATTCATGTGGTATTGAAATTGGTATTCGCCGTTTAGAAGCACGTCCAACTGCTGATTTATGTATTGAATGTAAAACACTTGCTGAAATTAAAGAACGTCAACTCGCAGGTTAGTTTTCAGATTAAATTATATGACTTATCCATGTTCAATCTATGAACTACGATAAAGTTAATATGAGACGGCCATTGAATTTGAGTGAATCTACTGCTCAATATCGTGGCCGTTTTGCCCCCTCTCCTTCTGGTTACCTTCATTTTGGCTCTTTAATTGCCGCCCTCGCGAGTTACTTGCATGCAAAAAATCAGCAAGGTTTATGGTTAGTTCGTCTGGAAGATATCGATCCACCTCGTGAAATGCTTGGCGCAAGCTCGGCTATTCTGACAACACTCGACGCTTATGGACTTCACTGGGATGAAAGTGTTTTATACCAAAGTCAACAAAGTGACTTGTACCGAGACGTTTTACAACAATTAGCAGAAAAGAAACTGACTTATCATTGCCAATGTACTCGTGCGCAAATAAAAGCACAGGGCGGAATTTATCAAGGTCAATGCCGAGAGTTAAATTTGCCCTCAACAAATAAGGCCATTCGTTTTCGAAATCATCAAGCTGTTTTTCACTACCGTGATTTAATACAAGGTGAATATTCAACGCAACAGACATTTGCACAAGAAGATTTTATGTTAGTCAGAAAAGATGGTTTATTTGCTTATCAGCTTGCGGTAGTGCTTGATGACATTTATCAGAACATCAGCCATGTTATTCGTGGCTGTGACTTACTTGAACCTACCGTAAGACAGTTAAGCTTTTATCAACAATTAGGCTATCAAACTCCAGAGTTTGGGCATGTGCCATTGGCTGTTACTGAACCGGGCTTTAAACTCAGCAAGCAAAATAAAGCACTCGCAATTGATAATAAAAACCCTTCGCCATCGTTAATTCTAGCGCTTAAATTTTTAGGACAAAATCCCCCTGATGAACTTTACAGCTATTCTGTTGAACAAATAATACGGTGGGCAACAGATAACTGGTCAACGGAGGCCATTCCTAAAAAGCACGAAATAACCTTCAGTTCATCACTATTCTAAAAAAAGCGCATGTTTGTTGCATTTTCAAACGTTTTATATTCTCTTTTCTTGCCCTGTGTTATACTATTGCGCCACTAAAAATATGGTTTGTAGCGCGAAAAAATGTTTTCGCCCCTCCTATATTATCCAATCAAGGCCAGCATTATTAAAAGCGTGATCAACTTGTGTAAAAGAGTATTAGGTAAAGCCTCTAAAAAGATGGCTAAAAGCCCCAATAATAATAATAAGCCAACCTCTGGCTCTAACGTTTTAACACGTGACCAGCATAATGTTTCTCGCAAGAAAATGAGTAACAATGCCTTAAAAGTACTTTACCGTTTAAATAGTGGTGGGTATGACGCCTATTTAGTGGGTGGAGGTGTTCGCGATTTATTACTCGGGTTAGAACCAAAAGACTTCGATATAGCAACGAATGCCACACCTGAGCAAATTAAAGACCTCTTTCGTAACTGTCGATTAATCGGTCGTCGTTTTCGTTTAGCACATATTGTTTTTGGGCGTGAAATTATTGAAGTCGCTACTTTCCGTGGTCATCATGTGAATGCACCAGAGAAAGAAAAAAGCTGTCAAAAAACATCAAAGCAAAGCGAAGATGGCATGTTACTTCGCGATAACATTTATGGTTCTATCGAAGAAGACGCTGAACGTCGTGACTTCACCATTAATGCGCTTTACTACAGCGCAAAAGATTTTAAAGTTCACGATTTTGCTAACGGTATTAGTGATATCAACGCAAAGTTGATTCGATTAATTGGTGATCCTGAAACACGCTACCGTGAAGATCCAGTTCGTATGTTACGTGCCATTCGATTTGCCACGAAACTAGATATGACTATTAGCCCAGAGACAGAAGCGCCAATTGCCGAACTTGCACCTTTAATGGCAAATATTCCGGCTGCTAGAATGTTTGAAGAATTTCTTAAACTATTCATTTCGGGTAAAGCACAACTGACCTTTGAGCAGTTAAAAAAGTATGATCTATTTCGCTACTTTTCCCCTGCTACCGATCAAATGTTGAGCGAAGGAACAAACCTACATATTGAACATTTTATTGTGCAAGCATTTAAAAATACTGATAGTCGTATTAATAACGAACAACGTGTGACACCGGCATTTTTATTTGCTGCTATGCTTTGGTATCCATTGCAAAGCCATATTGAACGTATTCGTCACGGACAGCCCCATATGTCACCCCAAGATATATTTTTTGCTGCATTAGCAGAAATCATGTCTGAACAGCAGCAAAGTATTGCTATTCCAAAACGTTTTCAAGCGGTAATGAAAGATATATGGATCCTTCAAGAGAAATTAAGTCGAAGAGATGGAAAACGTGCTTATAAAGCACTAGAGCATCAAAAATTCCGTGCAGGATACGACTTCTTGTTATTAAGAGCTGACATTGAATCGACCCCAGAAGATAACGAACTACAAGAATTAGCGAAGTGGTGGACTGACTTTCAAATCAACGATAATAATACACAAGAATTGATGATAAAAAGTGTTGCACAAACGCGCACTAGCAATCGAAGAAGTCCAAGAAAACGTCGTAAAATTCGAGAAGCAAATTCGAGCGATAATGGCTAATGGCCAAAGTTTATGTTGGATTAGGCAGTAATCTGTCTGATCCACAAAAACAGATACAACTTGCTGTTGATGCATTAAAAAAGATTAATACCTGTCAATTAACAAGACTTTCCTCTTTATACTTCAGTCGGCCTATGGGCCCACAAGATCAGCCTGACTATATGAATGCTGTGGCAGAAATAACCACAGTTCTTAGCCCATTAAGTCTATTAGATGAGTTACAATCCATCGAAAATTTAGCCGGACGTGTCCGTAAAGATAATCGCTGGGGAGCTCGGATCCTTGATTTAGATATTCTTTTATTCGATAACGAAATCATTAACCATGAACGCCTCACCGTTCCTCATTATGGTTTAGAACTCCGTGAATTTGTACTATTACCCCTTGCTGAAATATCACCAGAACTGATACTTCCCAATGGACATAGCATTTTTCTATTAAGTAAAAATATAGCAACCAATGGATTGAAAATTCATAGCAAGTTGCGATAATTTGACATTTATGCGAAGGTACGCGCACTGAGTATTTACTCAAACCTTAAAAACTTTGGACTAAATATGGCTAAGATAACCACGTCTACTTTGCTTAAAATGAAACAGCAAGGTAAAAAAATTTCTACCATCACCGCTTACGATGCTAGTTTCGCAAAACTATTCGATCAAGCGGGCATTCATGCTATTTTAATTGGTGATTCACTCGGTATGGTTTTACAAGGCCAAGATGACACACTACCTGTTGATATTGATCACATGGCTTATCATACACAATCGGTAAAGCGCGGCGTGACTGAAACGTTAATCATCAGCGATATGCCATTTATGACATACGCCACTAAAGAGCAAGCATTTACTAACGCTGCCAAACTTATGCAAGCCGGTGCAAGCATGGTTAAAATGGAAGGCGGAGAATGGTTAGTTGATACGATTAAAGGCCTGGTAGAACGTGGTATCCCCGTTTGTGCTCATTTAGGTTTAACGCCACAATCAGTCAATGTATTTGGTGGTTTTAAAGTGCAAGGTCGTGAGAAATCGCATGCCGATAAAATGATCGCTGATGCTAAATTGCTTGAAGCAGCAGGCGCACAATTATTAGTCTTAGAATGTATTCCTTGCGATTTAGGTAAAGCTATTTCTGAAGCAGTTTCCATCCCTACTATTGGTATTGGCGCAGGTAAAGATACAGACGGACAAATATTAGTGATGCACGATGCCCTTGGTATTTCATGTAGCTATATGCCCAAATTCTCGCGTAATTTTTTGATCGACACTGGCGATATCAAAAAAGCCATTGAGTTATACATTAGTGAGGTTTCCAATGGTAACTTCCCTGGTGACGAACACATTTTTGTTAAATAATTTTTCAAATAATATATATAAACATATGAAAATAGTAAGTGAAATATCCGAATTACGCTGCCAAGTATCTGAGTGGCGTCAACAAGGTTTAAAAATTGCGTTTGTCCCTACGATGGGAAACTTGCACGCTGGACATATCTCTTTAATTACTGAGGCTCATCGCCACGCAGATAAAGTTGTTGCCAGTATTTTTGTTAACCCGATGCAATTTGGTGCTAATGAAGATATCGATAATTACCCGCGAACGATGGATAACGATCAGCAACAGTTAATTGCTGCTAAGACTGATCTACTTTTCATCCCTACACCAAAAGTTATTTACCCGAAGGGTTTAGATAAACAGAGTTTCGTTGAAGTACCAAATGTATCAGACGGTTACTGTGGAGAAAGCCGTCCAGGACACTTTCGTGGTGTTTCTACTGTTGTGTGTAAATTATTTAATTTAGTGCAACCTGATGTAGCTTGTTTCGGTTTAAAAGATTATCAACAAGTGCAAGTTATACAAACCATGGTTGAAGATCTGTCCATGCCGATTCAAATTATTCCTGTTAATACCGTTCGTGAAGATAGCGGTCTTGCATTGAGTTCTAGAAATGGTTATCTAACGGAAGAAGAACATAAGCAAGCACCCGCCCTTGCGCAAAACATTCAATGGTTGGCCAATAAGATAAAGCATAATAATGACTTTATCGGTTTAGCAAAAAAAGCAGCCCGTTATATTGATAATGCAGGTATGAAAACAGATTATATCCATATCTGCGACGCTCGAACATTACAACCTGCCAGTGAAGACGATACCGAATTAGTGATCCTTGCAGCTGCCTACTGTGGTAAAGCAAGATTGATCGATAACTTACAGGTCTACTTATAAGTTATAAATTCTCAACATCGTCATTCATTCATTCACATCCATATGATCATGACATACCGTTCGTCCTGAACATCGTCATTCATTCACATCCATGTGATCATGACATACCGTTCGTCCTGAACATAAAAAGCCGAAAGTTATGTTAATAACTATCGGCTTTTTATTGTTTTGCTATTGGAAAGCGTTGTTGCTAACGAATTACTCGTATGAACGCTCTAACCATTGAATTTGCGATTGCAATTCTAGAATTTCTTTTTGTGCTTCGATCAATTCTAGTTGAACCGCTGATATGTCAGTATGATTCTGTTCAGATGCTTCTATTGGAGTTTTTCTCATGTCATATTCCATAATTATTACCACCACAAAATGTAATCGTGATTGAATTATTACACAACAACTTTCATAAATAAAATAACATTTATAGATCGAAATGAAACTTTATATAACGAATATTTATTAAAAAACATAATTGTGATATTTAACAGTAGGATAAATAAAATTAATTTTTGATAAAGCAGAGTAAAACGAAAGAAACAACTTACAAAACGAAAGTAAATTTAAAACATTACAAGATCAAAAACAAAAAACTAAGTTAAAGACAGTAATTCAGGTAAGAATGTTTCACTTTCTTGTGCTAACTCAAGTTGCTCTACTAGCACATCGTTAAGAATTTCATTCGAAGTAAGAGGGTTAGCAAGCACTACACGAAAAACCACTATTTTTCGTCCTTTATAGCGTTGCACTTCAATACGCGTTCTTGAAACAAATGACTTTCCATTTTCACGCTGTCGTTTTTGAATGAATTTAGTCAGTTTATCCAGTAAATGATTAATTTCATCTTGTTGTTCATTATCGCTATTCGTTAATAAAGTCTGAACGGCTTTTGGATTATAACGATAGGTTAATAAGCATAATTCAGGTTCAGTGATTAATTCAAAGTTAGCATGCTCTTTAATAAGCTTTGCAAAATATCTCGCTCGGTCAATACCTTGGTTAATCAGCATTTCATAACCAGGTCGACTGATAATATGTAAACTTGCATACACTAGCATTGCCATACCGGGTCTTGAGCCTTCTAAAGTATGTGAACCTAGGTCCTTAGAGCCCTTGCGTAAAATATACTCTGCATGGTGCTCAATAGAAGCCACCGAAGCTGGGTTTTTAAAGACAACAAGTCCCGCCCCCATTGGCACATACATTTGCTTATGTGCATCAATAGTCACTGAATCAGCTCGTTCAATGCCGTTTAATAACGGGCGATATTTATTAGACAGTAATGTCGCCCCCCCCCATGCGGCATCAACATGAAAGTGTGTTTGAAACTCTTCAGCTATATCAGCCATTTTATCTAATGGGTCAATATTACCTGTTTCTGTCGTACCAGCCACACCCACAATACTCAACACTCGAATATTTTGTTCTTTTAATGAGAGGCATTTTTCCCGTAACTTATGACAATCGATACGATTGTTTTCATCGGTAGGAATTGAAATCACACTATCTTGGCCAATACCTAAAATATCCGCTGACTTTTTCAAGGAGTAATGTCCACGATCAGACACTAATATCACTAAGTCATCATACTGATAATGCTTTAATGCTTTGAATAAACCTTCTCGAGCAATTCCTTTGAAGTCTCCTTTAGGCCTTAATAAATTATTACGTGCAACCCAGAGTGCAGTAATATTCGCAACAGTACCACCAGAACAAAATGCGCCCAATGAATGGTTTGCACTATGCATAAACTGGTCATAGAAATCATCATTATCTTGATAAACCAATCGATGCAACATGCCTAATACTTGACGCTCAAGTGGCGTAAATGCTTTCGATGTTTCAATTTTAACCAAGTTTTGGTTTAAACCTACCATCAGCTTAGAAAGCGGTAGAATAAAATAAGGCAAAGCTGAGGTCATATGACCAATGAAACTAGGGCTTGATGTATGCACAGATTGTGCAACCACTTTATTTAAAATATGGTGTGTATGGTCTGAAACAAAAGTGGGTTCTTCTGGTATGGCCGAACATGCAAAGTCTTTTTCTATTTCACCTAATGCTCGCTCTTTGGCGGCAATATGATTACCTAGAAAACCAGCAAGATTTTCTGAAATTTCTTTTTCTATTAGCCCTAATGTAGAATCAGGTGCCTCTGGAATGGTGAAAATTCTGTGTAAAGACTCTTGAGTCGCTTTTGCTTTGCGCTTATGCGTCGTCATACTTCGCCGTTGTAACCCTGTTGGTCAGTAAACATAAAACGGCACTTTAATAAAAAATAACTGAAATGTCTTGTACTTTATGATTATTTAAAAGTGTAGTTGTCCACGACTATAGCGGTTAAATGATGGTTGCAGCATAAACCAACGCTAATTCTACTAATGCTAAAGTACTAAGTGCCATCATTAATACATTCTTTCTGATTAAATTGTTCATGATTGTTATCCTTTTCGGTTTACGTTACTTACTTAATACTGAAAAGGTATTCAAGATACAAGCCAAAAACTCAAGAGATTGTTTTTATTGGTTTTTGTTTAAATGAAAGAATTATTGAATTAAATTAGGCGTTAATGAGTTAGTAAATTTAACTAATTTTTTGTTAAATTTACCAACCAAACGAATATGAGAATATATTATATAAAAGGTAAATATTCTCGATTGAGTAATAATTGCCAGCACTGTTGTCCACTCGCACGATATTTCGCTTCAAATGGCGTTAACGGCTCATCATTACTCACTTCACTAATATCACCTAAAACACCGGCAACGTCTGCAGCAAACTGAAATTCTTCTAAATATAATCGCCAATTACTCCGTAAAATAATTTGTTCACCTATATTTATAATTTGTGGAAATACCGCACTACCATGCCAGCGTCTTTGTATATGTTTCGATTTTGGCCAAGGGTTTGGATATAAAATATAATGTTGTTTTATGGACCAATTTGCTTTATCGACTAAACGATAAAAGTCATTTAAATCAGCTCTGACTAAATGATAGTTTTCAATTTTAGCACCATCATCATGCACTATTTCGTCAACATTGCGGTTGATCCTATGGGCTGATTTATCGACACCAATAACCAACGCACTCGGATTATGTTTAGCTAAAATACGGGTGCTTTGACCAACACCACAACAAGAATCTAGAATAACGTCACCTTGATGCAATTTAACTAAAGCATCCATTTCAGCAAACGCTTGTTCTGTATGCGCTTGATAAGGCTTCTGAGACTTATGTATTAAATGTTTTTCAACAATTTCTTCAAGCTTTTCATGAATGCCAGGTTGATTAGTAACGATAATCCTTGAGTCACCAACACCTTCGGTTTCATTTTCTTGGCTATTAGTTATCTGAGTCATTAGCTACGTAGTCCTATCCCTTTAGTGATCAAGGTCATCGCAATTGCAAATAAAGTAAGTATGAATGCGCCTAATACTAGAAATGATAATGTTAAACTTACATCACTAATGCCTAAAAATCCGTACCTGAATGCATTGACCATATACACAATGGGGTTTATTTGCGAAACGCCCTGCCAGAAATCGGGTAGTAAGGTAATAGAATAAAATACACCACCAAGGTAAGTTAATGGCGTTAAAATAAACGTAGGTATTATTGATATATCGTCAAAGCTACCGGCAAAAATAGCATTGATTAAGCCGCCTAAAGCAAAAGTGGCTGATGTTAAACTTACGGTTACAACAATAACCCAAATATTATGAATTTGAATATCAACAAATAACAAAGAAACTAAAGTGACAATCGCCCCTACTAAAATTCCGCGTGCCATACCACCGCCAACATAACCAGCGACAATCACCCAATTGGGTACTGGAGCAACGAGCATTTCTTCAACATTGCGTTGCCATTTTGCACTAAAAAATGACGAAGCAACATTGGAGTATGAATTTGTTATTACACTCATCATGATCAAACCAGGCACAATAAACGACATATAATCGAACCCACCCATTTGTCCGATACGCGAACCAATTAACTCTCCAAAAATAACAAAATACAAACTAATAGTGATAGCAGGTGGCACCAATGTTTGCACCCAGATACGCATGAAACGATTTATTTCTTTATATAAAATACTTTTTAGGGCAATCACATTACTTTTTGAAGACATACTATTTACTCTCCTGATTAACTTTTTGCCCACTGCCCACAAGACTGACAAATAATTCTTCTAAACGATTACTCTTATTTCGCATGCTGTGTACATTAATATGTTGTTCACTCAATTGACTAAAAATATGATTAATAAGCTGTGATTTCTTTACGTCAACTTCAAGGGTGTGGTCATCAATTAACCGAGAAGTGAATTCATTGATTTTTGGTGCTTGTGCTATTTTGTCAATATCAAAAACAATCGTTTCTTGATCAAGTTTTGAGAGTAATGATTTCATATCGGTATCCTCTACGATTACGCCTGAGTCAATAATGGCAATGTTTCGACATAGCATCTCAGCTTCTTCAAGGTAATGAGTCGTTAAAATAATGGTAATACCTTGCTCATTTAACTCACGAAGAAATTCCCACATAGAGCGACGTAATTCAATATCTACACCCGCAGTTGGCTCATCAAGTATCAACATTTGAGGCTCGTGCATAAGTGCGCGCGCTATCATTAGACGACGTTTCATACCACCAGAAAGCATGCGGCCAGAATCGTTACGTTTTTCCCATAAATCGAGCTGTTTTAAATATTTTTCAGCGCGCTTAAACGCTAATGGTCGTTCAACACCATAATAGCCTGCTTGATTAACTAAAATGGTTAACAACGTTTCGAATTGATTAAAGTTAAATTCTTGTGGTACTAAACCCAAAAAGCTTTTAGCTTTTTCAAGTTCTTTATCAATATCATGACCAAAGACTTTAACCTTACCTGCCGATTTGTTAACTAAAGAGGTGATAACGCCAATAGTAGTTGATTTTCCCGCACCATTAGGGCCAAGTAATGCAAAAAAGTCACCTTGTTTAACGGTAAGATCAATGCCTTTTAGTGCCGTAAAACCACCTTTATAAACTTTTTTCAAGCCAGAAATTTCTAATGCATTATCCATGGTTCAGCCTTTTAGTTTTTTATGTGCTAAAGGTGAGGTCAAATTTACTTTTTTCAACCGTCAAGTACTTATTTAAATACGTTAAGTGCTCCAAAAAAATCGACCAACAGCATTGCCAATTAATTGTATACAATTTAAAGTGACTGCGCCCTCATTAAGGAAATATTATGCCGAAAATAAAAATAACTCGTTGGCTGAGCACAATCATATTGACTACGGTTTTTACCGTTTCTCTAGTGGCATGTCAAAGCACTTTCACAGAAAACACCCCGAAAACTAAAATCAACGTCGATATATCATCCCCATTAACCGTTGAACGTATTTATAAGGACAGTGAATTTAGCTCTGATTATATTTCTCGCCTTCGTTGGTTGGCTGACGGAAGCGGCTATACCGTTGTTGAAAAATCAGCAGTCACTAAAAAGGATGACAAAGGTGAGGACGTTAGTATTGGACGTGATATTGTTGTTTATGATCCTGAGTCACTTGAACGGTCAGTATTAATTTCTGCAAAGCAATTAACACCTGATGGTACTGATAGGCCGCTATCTATTGATAATTACATTTGGTCTGATGACCGTCAAAAGTTACTGGTTTATACCAATAGTAAAAAGGTATGGCGTTCGAACAGCCGTGGTGATTATTGGTTATTAGACATTAAAACCAATAAACTCACTCAGCTTGGTGGAAAAAAACCAGCGAAAAGCTCATTAATGTTTGCTAAATTTTCTCCTGATGCGAATAAAATCGCTTATGTTGTTGCAGATAATATTTATGTAGAAAACTTATCTAATAATAAAGTAAGCCAATTAACTTTCGATGCTGAAAAAGGAAAGATCAACGGTTTATTTGACTGGGTTTACGAAGAAGAATTCACGATAAAAGATGGTTTTCGCTGGAGTCCCGACGGTAAAAAAATTGCTTACTGGCAATTAGATACCAGCGGCAGTAAAGACTTCATCATGATTAATAATACTGATGAACTTTACCCTACCATTACAAAATTTCCCTACCCAAAAGTCGGTGAAACCAATGCATTACCAAAAGTTGGTGTGGTCAATTTAAGGACAGCAAAAACCACTTGGGCAAATTTACCTAATAATTCACGCAATATGTACATTCCACGCATGAATTGGTCAGGCAACAGCCAGCAAATATTAGTACAACATGTTAATCGCAAGCAAGACACCAATATTCTGTATTTAGCAAACGTGAATACCGGTGATGTAACGCCTGTAATGACAGAGCAAGAAACTACTTTTCTTGATTTTTTCGACGATGCACGTTGGTTAAATCAAGGCGGTAACTTTTTATGGACCAGTGAGCGAAGCGGTTGGCGGCATGTTTTTAACATTTCTCGTGACGGAAAAACGGCCCTAAACCTAACTGAAGGTGATTTTGATGTTGTCAGTATTCAAACCATTGATGAAGAAAATGGTTGGCTGTACTACATAGCTTCACCTAAAAATGTTGCGCAACGCTATTTATACCGGAGTAAACTTGATGGTAGTTTGAGTAATCAACGTGTTACTCCTGAAGCGTTTGCGGGTACGAATCGCTACCAAATGTCTGCAGACGGACAATGGGCCATTCATTCACATTCGACGTTTACTCAGCCGACACAAAAGCGTTTAGTGAAAATTGAAGGTCATCACACTACACACATGATGATGGACAACAAAGTGTTGATGGATAAGTTAGCTACATTACCAAAAACAGATCATGAGTTTTTTCAAGTAACCGCTCAAGACGGTGTGGTATTAGATGGTTACCTTATACGCCCAGCAGATTTTGATCCAAAGAAAAAATATCCTATCATTTTTTATGTGTACGGAGAGTCTTGGGGCCAAACAGTTACCGATAGCTGGCGTGGCAATGCCGCAATGTGGGACCAAATGTTAACTGAGCAAGGTTACATTATTGCTTCAATTGATAACCGCGGTACTCGCACACCGAAAGGTAGAGAATGGCGTAAGTCAATTTATGGCGCTGTTGGTGTACTTTCCTCACGTGACCAATCTGACGCATTAAAAGCCATGAGCAAACGTTGGGATTATATTGATAGCGATAAAGTGGCTATTTGGGGACATTCTGGCGGCGGTTCAATGACATTAAATATGTTGTTCCGTTATCCAGAGCAATACCATGTAGGCATTTCACTTGCTCCGGTACCTGATCAACGTTTATACGATTCTATATACCAAGAACGTTATTCTGGGTTATTGGAAGACTTTGCTGAAGGTTACAAGCAAGGTTCGCCAATTACCCACGCTAAAAACCTGCAAGGTAAATTATTACTTGTTCATGGTACAGGTGACGATAATGTACATTATCAAGGTACTGAGCGTTTAATTAACGAACTAGTTAAGCACAATCGTCAGTTTGACTTTATGTCGTATCCAAACCGTAGTCATGGTTTATACGAAGGTAGAGGCACAACGTTACATCTTAAAACGATGATGACTAATTATTTTAATACCCATTTGAAGTTGTAAAGCATACTGCATAGATCCCTTCCAAGATCGAAAGGTATTAGCGATAACGTATATTATTGCTAATACGCTTTCAAAAAGCTTGCTAGAGCTAACTTTATATTAGAACTCAAAATATTCACTAAAAACTTTATACAATTCAGTGCCTTGATTCACACTCGCCGAGGCAAAATGTAGAATTGGAATCACTTTTTTATCAAGTGAAATATAGTGCAGCGGATCACCATCACCATAATTGTCCATACGAAGAATTCTCGCAAGCGGCTGACCAGCAGTTAATGGTTTGCCAAACTCAGCCAAATAATCAACCATTCCACCCATCGGCGAATAAAAGGCTTTGTAATCTTTTAGATAACACCCGTAACGTGTCATCGATTTTGGGTGATATTCTGTTGTGCTAATCACGTTTTTATGCTGTAAATAATTCATAATACTCTTAGCATCTTCTAACGCAACATCGAGATCAATCTGTTCTTGCGAACCAAGTTCAACCGTAAAGCTTTCTTTGTTAATGGATGATGAGCTGATCGAAAACTCAATACCCAATTCAGCAAAAGCATCTTGTAATGACCACCATGGGCAAAATGTTGCTTCATCTAATGCACCATCAAAGTCATTAGGGATCAATAATGTATGAGGTATATCAAAGTATTGGGCACTGTCTTTAGCATATTCTGGACAATATAAATGTTTACTTGAAATAGGACCGGTATGTAAATCTAAAACATAATCAGCTTGATGTGCCAATCGTTGTAATTGATAAGCAATACGCTGCCCTGTGGTTAATCCGTAAATATTGTGGTCGAGTTTCTCTTCAATGCTTTCGATCATCAATTTTTTGAAATTAGCTTCAATTACTTTATCTGTTTTACCAATACAATCACGTACAAAGGGTTTGATGATACTTTCATCAAAATGATACATACGATTCCAATTCACACCGGTAATAGGGTCAAATCTTCCAAGGGTGTACTCGCCATTTTTATGATTACAACCCACTGGGTTCGCATAAGGAACGAGTGTAATATTGCCCTTAATATGGGTGTTTTTCAACAACTCTAATAATTGAAAAATAACGGCATTTCCTTGTACTTCTGCGCCATGCATATTCGCTTGAATATAAACACTTGGCGCATCAGGGCAACCTTTAATACGATAGACAGGAACGGTGAGTGCTGCTCCACTCGCCATTTCCCCAACATACATCACTTCTTTTTTTATTTCGTTCATTATTTTTACTCTTTATAAACGGCTTATCTCAGATACCAATCAGCAGGTTGCGAAGCTCTTACTTCAATCAACGTTCCTTCGCTAAAAACATATTCTGCAGCGATATGATGACAAAGAAAAAAGGGCATGCTTTCGGTGAAACCATAGGCGCCACAATAACCAAATATAAGTTGGTCGTGAACAGAAACATCTGATGGCAGAGGCAGTTGCCCAAGTTTATCCATACTGGTGCATAACGGCCCATGAATATCAAACAACTGCTTTTCTGCTGTAGATTGTCGTAATAAATTAACCGGAAATGGTTGCTCAGTGATTGCAGGACGTAATAAGTGATTTATCCCTGCCGCCAAGACCAACTGTTCCTGACCATAATTTATTTTTCTATCTACAACAGGTGCCACGTAATAGCCACATTCTGCCACGGCAAAGCGACCCAACTCTAACCATAATTCTTCAGCACCCGCTTGTTGTTTTATGATGGCGAGATCTGCCAATATTTGTGGCCAAGAAAGTGTTTCTCCTTGCTGTAAATAATCAATCCCTAACCCACCACCTAAGTCTACTATTTTCAACGGCATGCCAATATCATCCGCTAACTGTTTTAATGGCGGCACCATTTGAGACCAGAGTGAAAACATTTCTTCATTACTGAGCATATTGCCCCATTGAAAAATATGAAGGCCACACAGTTCAAGGTTAGGAAAATCCGCAGCCTTGATAGTTTTCCACTGCTGAACGGATAAGCCAAAGGGAGTCAGACTATTACCTCCTAATGGATTTTTTTCACCGTCGGGCCATTGCAACTGTACGCGCAGCAACACTTGAGGCGTCACCTTATTTTCAAGCGCAGCTTCATTTAACCAAATAAGTTGGTTAAGGCTTTCAGCAACAAAAATATTCACACCTTGTTTAATAAACGATGTTATTTGTTTTTTTGATTTTGCGGGTCCGGTATGTAAAATTCGCTCTGGTGTAATGCCCTGCTTTAGTACTTGACTTAATTCACCGCTACTCGCTACGTCAAAATTAAACCCCGCACTGTCTAAGGTTTGTATAATTTTAGATAGCGGGTTCGCTTTTACTGCAAACCACAGCTTAATCACATCTTGGTTTTGCAATTCATCTAAATGGGCCTTTAAAGCATCTAGATGATAAACAAAGTAACCTTCTTCTTGTGTATTTTCAGGTTGTTGCTTTTTTAACTCAACGATTAACTCAACCGCTGAGGAAGAATTAAAACAATGGGTAATATTTGCTAGTGTAGACATGATATTCCTGCTTTATCTATTATTTATTGGCTTATCGTAAAATCGATTCAAGTTCTAACGACGCATTACTTTTTTCATCACGATATTTAACAATTAATGCACAAGCCATGCTTAAGCCCTGCGCTTTCGCCCATTCACCTGAAACCGGACGTGTTCCCGGAACAACAACAGCACGTTCAGGAATATCCGCACCTTTCTCAAGCATCACTTGATTGACACAATCGTAAACAGGAACCGACGCTGACAGTGAAACACCCGGCGCTAAAACTGCACCTTTTTTAACAACTATGCCTTCAACAATCACAACACCCGCACTTAAAAATGCACCGTCTTCAATAATCACGGGGCTAGCGCCTACAGGTTCTAAAACACCACCAATTTGAACAGCCGCAGACACGTGTACATTTTTACCAATTTGAGCACACGAGCCAATCAATGCATGGCTATCAACCATAGTGCCTGTATCAACAAAAGCGCCAACATTTATGTAAGCAGGAGGCATAATAATGACACCCGCTGCAACGTGAGCACCACGGCGTACCGATGAGCCACCAGGGACTAAACGTACTTGATCGTCAGCTGTAAATTCACGTGCAGGTAAATTATGCTTATCCACAAACCCTTTATAAATTCCGTCAAATACAATATTTTCACCCGCTTTAAAAGCAGCTAATATGGTTTGCTTTACGGCTACATTCGCTTGCCAGTTTCCTTCTTCATCTTGCGTTGCTGCGCGTATCGTGCCTGCTTCTAATTGTGTTAACGTTTCTTGCCAATTCATCGTCTATTACTCTTATATAAATATTAAAAGGGATTATTTAGCTTGGTTATTTAGATAGATTGCCAAGCCATTGATTAATTAATTTGTCTGACGCTAACAACGCGTTATTATCATCAAGTTCTAAGTGCGTTAATGGCGCACACAAAAATGGCGTTGCGATCATTTTTTTTTGATACATTAAGTTCTTAATGGGGATAGGACTTGCTACACGAAAAAGCTCATCGACTGCGTTTTGCCAAAGCGGAAATAAACCTTGAGTTTCACCCGCCAATGATAGTTCTACATATTTATGAGTTGCCATGGGCCAAGCATTGCTACAAACAGAAACTAAACCTTTAACACCCGCTTGCGCTAAGTAAGGCATCATTGCGTCTTCACCACTATAAAGTGCAATATCAGGGCAATATTGACGATAAGCTAACACTTGATTTAAATCACCGCTGGCTTCCTTTAACGCCCAACAATTCTGATGATTCTGCACAGCTTGTAAAGTTTCAATAGGAATTAAAACACCACTGCGTGAAGGCACGTTATATAACATACAAGGAAATTTTGCGACATCAAGTAATGCACTAAACCATTGAGTTTGCCCGACAACACCTGGTTTTGTGTAAATTGGACTGCCGAGCAAATAAGCTGAGATGGGTAATTGATTACACGTTGTAATCCACTTTATTTGCTCCGTTAACTGATATCCACCAACCGCAACCATTAAGGGAGCTTGAAGCGATAACTGACAAACAAATTCAACAATACTTAGATGTTCTTCTGATGTTAACGCGAGACCTTCACCCGTGCTTCCTAATAACACAATGCCATTACCGGCAGCAGATTGGCTGATAGCTAATTTTTTTAGGCTAGGAAAATCGATTTCACCACCGCTAAGCAATGGCGTGACTAAAGCAGTCCATAAAATAGTATTATGAAGCTTTGCGTTAGCTGTTGCGCTAACATTTTTTGAAAATTTTATTTGATTCATTTCTCTCGAACTCTGTTCGTTCGGAGAACTTTTAGGCGTTTGCATCAGCCTAAACAAGTTTCACCATATTAGGTGAGTGCTTTGGCTTTACAAAGGCCAGAAGCTCTCCACCAAATTGGTGACAATTGCTAGGATTCAACCCAAACAACCGATAAGTAAATCATCAAAGAATTCACTTACCTCGGCATTAATCCCCCTCGTTATCAATCATTAGAGTTTGATCTCTTTATGATAACTACCTGGTTAATGCTCCTCTTCTGGCCCTTTTTCATGAAGTCTTCGTTTGTTAGGAAAACAAACAACGACTCTGTAGAATTAAGGACAACAGCATTAGAACATTTATTCTAATGCTGCGTCAATAAACGTCTAAATGGGTGTAGTACGAATATATTATATCTTATGTATTATGACGTAATTATTGCTTGCTCTATTTGTGCTAAACGGTCTTGACCCCAGCATGTGGTCTCTTTAAAACGGAAACAAGGCGCTCCCCATAACCCCATACTCTCTAAACTCACTTGGTTACAATCTGACCATTGTTGCCAATCATGCTCATTATTGTGTTCCAATGCTTCTTCATAATTCAATGCATGCTGCTTACATAAAGAGGCGATCACTGCGTTTTTCGATAAATCTAAACCGTCAACATAAATAGCATTAAAGGCAGACTTGATAAACGCTAAGCCTTTATTTTCTTTGTCTGCATAAGCAAACACTTGAAAGGCATTAATAATACCTTGTCCAATAGGATCCGTAATACCGGTAAATGGAATGTCTAATTTATTGGCTTCACGACTAGCATCAAAAACAGCATAACGTTGTTTATTTTCTGTCGTCGTTAAGCCTCTCATCAAGAGTGGGAGTATCGGTTTTATTTTTAAAGGCACTTGATAATGTTGACTTAATTTTTCCGCTTGCAGTAAGCCAATATAAGAGTAAGGGCTGCGCAAAGAAATAAAGGCTTCTAACATATCAGTATCGTTGTTATCGACTTCCTCCCCTTTCGTTGCTCGTTCAGCGAAAACTAATTTATTTTTTTGATACACAAGAGAGCTATCATCTTTTGCCAAGTCAAAATCTGTCAAACATTTTTCAAGATGGTCTAATCTGTCAATACCGACGAACCATTTACCTGCAATAAATATTGAAGAAGGTAAATAATGGCCTAACTTAACCAAACGTATTAAGTTTTTAATTTGATAGTTTATTACGGGTGTAGATGCATGATAGTAATCATCAAACTCATTGAACCAAGTTTGTTGAAAAAGCTGCCATGCATTAGCTAATGTTTTTGGGCGTAATTGCCACATTTGCTGCCCAGTAAAAAGTGACTCTTGAGTGGGTTGCTGTGTGATCGTTTTTAATTGATATTGACCCGCAATATAATTGGCATCTTTTATCGCCCAAGCACGCATTAATTTAGGGTCAATAGTCACACCTGGCACACTTTCATAAACCAAAAACAACTTAAATTGAATATTAAAACGTTTCTCTAACTCAGGCAAAACTTGAATAAGCATGAAACTGTAAGGGTCATTGAGCGCTAAATATACTTCTGCTGTAGGCGTTTTTTTAAACCAATTGGGGACGGTAAAATAACGAAGTTTTAGTAACCATGCACGCTTATTACTGCGTATTAGCTTCACTTTAAACCAAGTCAAAATTTTAGTAAAAATACCCCACTCCCTTATTTTTTCTGGTGATTTACAAATATATTATTTGCGATTCGGACATGTTCATAATATTCACGTAGAATATCGACTATTATAACCATATCTTGTCGTTAAGCGTATAAATTACCGTTAATTAATTTATCCCATAAACTCTATTTTTATTAACGTCATAAACAACACTTTTGAGAATTATTTTGTTAGATAATATTAACCAATTATTGCTACGTAATACCGACTTGCTTCAAGCAAAATCACCTTTATTTATCAACTTACCTGTTGACGACTTTTTTCAAGAATATCATTCAATTAATCCAAAAGCTGTAATGGCTTGTTACAACACAAATTATCAATTGCACTTGCAAGCCAAGCAGCAGCAAAAACCTTTAATGACCTCCGTATTTAGTGCGCATTATAAAAGTGATATTTTACATGACTTAGTCATTATTCAGTTTCCAAAAAGCAAGGTCGAATTAACGTTTACGCTTGCGATGGTTGCTGAGTCATTATCAACAGAATGCTTAGTATTAGTTGTTGGTGAAAATAAAAGCGGTATAAAGTCATTAGAGAAGCTAACTTCACAGCAGCTTAATCATTGTGTAAAAATTGATTCAGCCCGTCATTGTTTATTATTTGCTGCTAATATGTTACCCAAGCAAGAAAGTTTTATGTTAGAAAGCTGGTTAAAGGCATACTCCTTTTCTATCAACGAAACGGTGATAGAAGTTGTTGCATTGCCCGGAGTGTTCAGTCAAAACGGATTAGATATTGGAACACAGGTGTTATTAGAAAATGTGCCTAAAAAAATATCAGGGGATCTTCTCGACTTTGGCTGTGGTGCAGGTGTTATAGCAAGTTACTACGGTAAAGTTTTCCCAAATGTTAATTTACATTTACTCGATGTTAGCGCTTTAGCCTTATATTCGGCGCAAGAAACCCTGAAATTAAACCACTTAACTGGCCGAATTTTTCCATCAAATAGCTTGTCTGATGTACAAGGGAAATACGATTATGTTATTTCTAACCCACCGTTTCATCAGGGACTGAAAACCAATTATCAGGCAACTGAAACATTTTTGTCTAAAATAAAACCCCATTTAAAACCTCGAGGTCAAGTAACGGTGGTCGCTAATAGCTTTTTGCGTTATCAACCCATAATGGAAGAAGAGATTGGTCGCACAAAAATTTTAGCTAAGCAAAAAGGCTTTTCGCTTTATCATTGTTCTCTTTAATTGCTCAATATAAAATTTACGTTATTATATAAAGTATGGAAAAAATGAAGAACATTCACTCATTACAGAGAAAACTGATGATTATGATCATCGGTTTCATTTTCTTATTTATCACTATTTCCTCTTTCATAGTCGCTAATCTTTTTATTGAAGATGCGAAAAAAGAATCGATAAGTAATATAAATAATTTGGCAGAGCTCATAGCAAATACTAATAATCTCAATCTCTTTAATGATGAAGTCCTATTGGTTGATAATTATTTATCAAAATTTAAATATGTTCCTTCTATTGGCCATGTACATATTTATAAAATTTTCCCACAACCTAAAGGGATCACTTTTTTTGCGAGCTATAATAAAAGAACAGATGATCCAACCCCCGAAAAATCTAACCGAATAAATGAGTTATCCTTGGCAAAATTTAGTAAAAATATCATAGAGCTTATGATGCCTATTACTCACCAAGATAAGATAGTAGGTTACGTTTACATACAAACCAATAATAAACATATAAAAAAAATAACAAAAAATATATTCTTTCGTCTTACAATTATCATTGTGCTTCTCATCTTAATTACCATGTTGATAGTAAAGTCACTTAATCGTTTTATTACTGACCCTATGTGTGATGTAGCAATGCAAATACAAGAAATTTCTAAACATAAAAAATTCAATTTACGTATTGAACAAATGCCTTTTAAAGAACTTGATATTCTTGCGCGTAATATAAATATTTTACTCAATAGGGCTGAAACACAACTCACTAAACTATCAGATGCCAAGCAACTCAGCTATCAACAAAATCAAGATCTTGAAGACAAGGTAAATAAACGAACTCAGGCATTAAAAAACTCAAACAATGAATTACTTTCAACACTGGAAAAGCTTCACCAGTTTCAGGGGCAACTTGTTGAGAGTGAAAAAATGGCTTCATTAGGAGACATGGTTGCTGGTTTAGCTCATGAGGTAAATACACCTATAGGGTTAGGTGTTACCGCTTCAACATTATTGTCAGATCGTTTATTTGAAATAAAAAAAGCTTTTGATGATAAAACGTTAAAATCGAGTCAATTAAAAAAATTCCTTATTGAAGGTGAAGAAAACACCGCCATTATTTATCGCAATTTAAAACGTGCTGCAGAATTAATTACCCGTTTCAAAAAAGTCGCTGTAGACCAAGCCAGTGAAGAAACACGCACTTTCAATATTAAGCAATTATTCGATGACGTACTCTTAACTTTAGCGCCACAAATTAAGCCGTTGCCCTACCTTATTAATATTGATTGTCCAAATGAACTTATTATTACAAGTAAACCGGGGCCTATTAATCAAATTATGATTAATTTAATACTAAACTCTATTACTCATGGCTTTGATGAAAGGGAGCATGGTGTTATCACAATACAAGTTAGCGTCTCGAGTGACATACTAGCTATTGACTATAAAGATGATGGCAAAGGCATTGCTCCTTCTATTGTGAATAAAATCTTTGAACCTTTTACAACCACTAAACGAGGTTCTGGCGGCAGTGGTTTAGGTTTACATCTTGTTTATAATCTTGTGACACAAGGTTTAGGCGGTAATATATCATTCAATAGTGAAATTGAAAGTGGCGTGCACTTCAAAATTAGTCTCCCTATATAGGCCCTTAAATAAAATGAACATTAAGCTTATAAATTCGTGCACATAAATAAGAAACTAAAAAACATGATTGTTTTTTAGTTAGTGGTTCTATACCATACAATTAATTGTATAATAATTAACAAAATCGGTTGTAGCAACATAGCGTTAATATATTTTTCAGCTATAACTAACATCTAGTAAACATTATTGCCAAATACATAAAGAATGGAAAAAATAAGATGCAAAAACCTCACATACTCATCGTAGAAGACGAAGATGTCACACGCTTTAACCTACGTAACTTATTTGAAGCTGAAGGCTATCAAGTATCAGAGTCTACCGACGGTGAGAGCATGGATACCCAGCTAAAGAAAAACACGATAAATTTAGTGATTATGGATATCAATCTTCCAGGGAAGAACGGGTTATTATTAGCAAGAGAATTAACCAATAACAATGACCTTGGATTGATATTCCTTACTGGTCGTGACAGCGACATAGATAAAATTCTTGGTTTAGAAATCGGCGCTGATGACTATTTAACAAAGCCATTTAACCCTCGTGAATTGACCATTAGAGCGCGTAATATTCTTAACCGTATTGGTCAAACCAAAAATGAAACTGAGAAAGCGGTTATAACTTTTAATGAATGGTCGCTTGACGGAAATTCAAGAAAAATGACAGCACCTGACGGACAAGTATTGGCTATTCCTCGTGGTGAATATCGTGCTTTACGTTTGTTAATTGAAAATACCGGTCAAATTGTAACTCGCCAACAACTTATAAAAGAGATGACTGGCAGAGACCTTCGTTCAAATGATCGCACCGTTGATGTAACCATTAGACGCTTACGCAAACATTTCGAGTCTGTTCCTGATGCCCCTGAACTCATAAACACCATTCACGGTGAAGGCTATCGTTTTATTGGTAGTGTTGATTAAGCGTTGAGCGATTGACATTAGTAAGTAACAATTACAAAGGGGAAGCAATTATTGCTTCCCCTTTGTAATTAAATACTTTGGCTATGTTCCCTTAAATTGTTGCTATACTGTATATAACATCAGTTGATGAG
>JASDWX010000024.1:0-28633 GCA_041890515.1 Alteromonadaceae bacterium | reverse complement strand
GAACAAAATTCAAATAGACACAATTGGCCATATCATTGGTTTTTTTGGACTAACGTTAATAGTAGTTCGTGTCATAAAACTGCCGTTAATCAATACCGTTATTTGTCTATTTTTTTACAGTGCGCTTACTGAATTATGCCAATATTATTTAGGCTTTCGCAGTGGTGAATTTTTTGATTTTATTGCTGATGTTGTCGGAGTTTCTCTCTTTGCTATTTTCCAATGGTTACTGATTTTTTATGGTAACCCTCAACGTTTAAATAATTAAGATGAATACGGTTATTATTGGCCAAGGGGCAATAGGCTTACTTTTCTATCACAGACTTTCTCAGTCTAAAGAGAATGATAATGCGGATGTATTAGTTTCATTACTGCCTTCAAGCGTCACTTCTTTCACTCATTATTCATTTAGTGAGATTAATGGTACTGTCAAAAACTTCCCATTAACGCTTGCAGATACTCAAACACTTGCGGCTGCACAACTTATTATTGTTTGTGTAAAGTCTTACCAAGTTGCAGGGGCTTTGAAAGCTATTCATCATCTAATTGCTGACGATGCTATTTTTATTTTTACTCACAATGGTTTAGGCACATTAGAAGAGATTTTTTATTTACTTAAGCCTTCACAATGTTTACTGGCCTTATTACTGACACAAGGCGCTAAAAAAGTAGCAGATTATCATATTGAGCATACTGGTGAAGGCGCAAGTAATCTGGGTATTATTAGGGGGGAACTCACAACTGAGAAAAAAAGACATTTACTCAAGCTTCTAAAACAAAGCCTTCAGCACGTTAACCTCCAAGAGAACATAAAACAAGCTCAGTGGGAAAAACTAGCCATTAATTGCGTGATCAATCCAATTTCAGCACGAGAAAACATTGAGAATGGAAAAATAAATCAACACGTTTACCAAGAAGAAATTAGCAGCGTTATCAAAGAAGTCGTAGAAATAGGTATAAAAGAAGGCGTAAATTTATCAGAAAATTTATTAGTAAGTTTGGTTACTAAAGTGGCTGAAGGTACCGCAAAAAATACATCTTCAATGCGTGCAGATATTCTTAACGAACGTCGCACTGAAATAGATTACATTAACGGTTATATCCACCGTTTAGGTGAAAAAAATCAACTAGCCACACCGGTGAATACAAGGTTATGGCTAGCCGTTAAAGCACTTGAGAAGCAATACTTACCTCAATAGAAATCGAATATTAAGGACGGTAAACTTTAACGTTCTTGTAGCCTTCGCCAATTAAGTAAAGTGCTTGAAGCTTACTCATCACACCTTGGTCACAATACAGTAAGTATTCTTTGTCTTGCTCTAGTTCACTAAACTTATTAGATAACTTATAAAAAGGAATATGAATAACGTTGACGTTTTCTAGTTCTAGAGGATTTTCGTCTTCTTCATCAGGGCTTCTGATATCAATAACGACTGCATCGCTAGGAAGATCGTCTACTGTATCAACCGCATGAATTTCTTCTTCGCTTTCTTTACCTATATCACGTATATCGTACATACGCGTTTCTTTAACAACGTTATCTAAAACATCAAAATCGAAATTTTCTTCTTCAGCTTCAATTTTAGATAATACGGCTTTAATGGTTGGACGCTTTGATATTACACCACAATATTCAGGAATAGTTTTAGCAAAATCTTCAGTACCGATTTTACGGGCGATATCAATAATATCTTGTTTATCATAAGCCACTAATGGGCGCAGAATTAACGTATCAGTGACTCGGTCTATCACGTTTAAATTAGTCAATGTTTGACTAGATACTTGACCTAATGCTTCACCCGTAACTAATGATGCTATATTCGCTCTTTTTGCTATTTGAGCCGCAGCACGCATCATCATGCGTTTTAGAATAACGCCCATGTGACCGTTTTCAACCTTTTCTAAAATTTCAGCAACCACTGGTTCAAAATCAACCGAAAAGAATTTAACTTTGTGTGATGCTCCAAATTTGTTCCACAAGTAGTAACTCACTTGTTTTACGCCAACTTCATGCGCAGCGCCACCCAAGTTAAAGAAACAGTAATGAGTACGAGCACCTTTTTTAATCATTTGAAAACTTGAAACACCAGAATCAAAGCCACCTGACATTAATGATAAAACATCTTCTTGGCTTGCAATTGGGAAACCACCCAGACCTTGATGACGTTCTGAAACAATAAATAAATATTCCTCTTTTATTTCTAATCGAATGGTTACATCAGGTTTTTTCAATTTAACGGTTGCGGATTCAACGTGCTGGTTTAAACCACCGCCAACATACTGTTCAACTTGTAAAGAACTGAAGTCGTGTGTACCAATTCGCTTGGCCCTGACACAGAACGTTTTATTTTCAATTGTCTTTTCGTGGGCTGCTAAGGTTTTTTCAAAAATGTTATGCACATCTGTATAGGTAGTTTGTTGAACTTCAAGAAAATGCGCGATGCCCGGCACACATTTTAAGGTATCAATCAGTGCCAAACGATTTTCAGGACTATTGTTCTTAGTGTTAACTTCAATATTATCCCAGTTTGACTGAGTGGTTACTTGTTCATCGACACGACGTAAAACATTTTTAATACTAGATTCTAAAATTTTAGTAAAGCGCTTTCGAACTGGGCGACTTTTCACGGCAATTTCAGCCTGGAGTTTTACGATGAATTTCATGAACAAACGATCCTAAATATAAAGCAACAATAAAGACCATGGTTGGCCTACAAAAATAATGGCGCGAATTATACACGAAATTAAAATGAAGGGTAAGTTGAAAAATAGTCATTAATAAATAAACAGAACGTTCACCACTCAATGACTATTAGATATAATATGCTTAATCACTTTTTATCTATTATTTAATGATTGAAATTGGCTGGGTTTCTTTGGCTTTACCTTGATTTATTGAGATCTCAACACGACGATTCCGGCGGCGATTAAGCGCGTTAGTATTTGGCACGAGCGGTCTGGTATCTGCATGGCCAACGGCAAGTAAACGCGATTGTTCGAATCCTGTTACCTTCAGTAACTCATGAACAATAGCAACAGCTCGTGTACTCGACAATTCCCAATTTGAAGAAAACAATTCAGAGTTAATTCCACGATTATCAGTATGTGCCGAAACCATTATTTCACCGGGTACTGTTTTTAGTAGCTCTCCTATAGCTCTAATAATAGGTCGAAATTGTGGTTGTAAAAATGCAGATCCTGAAGGAAAAGAGCCATTTTCACGTATACGAATAGTGACTTGTTGTCCTAAAGATTCAAGCTCTATTGCACCATCTTGAATCTGTTGTTCTAACTGCTCAGCAATTTTTTTAACGAGCTCATTCACTTGTGCTTGTGAAGACTGTTCAAGTTCATCTTTCGCTTTTTGCATCGCTTGTGCGGACATTTCGTCAGCCGTACTTTGCGATTGTCCACCACGTTCTGTACCACGCTGCTCTTGTCGACCACCGGCAGACGTTTCATCACCTGCTTGGAACTCCAACATCTGTTGTGTCATTTCCATTGTTTGTTGCTGGATAACTTGAATAGGTGTTGGCTCTGGTTTACCTGGGCGGAATTCTTGCGCAATAATACTGGTGCCTTTGGGAATATCTTTTACTTCAATTTTATTTTGAACACCAAAGGCAAATTTCATTGACCCCGCGATTTGTTTAAATTTCAAAACATCCATTTCAGAAAAGGATAAAAGCAAAACGAAAAAGCACATTAATAGTGACATTAAGTCAGCAAAAGTCCCCATCCAAGCAGGGAGTCCGGGAGGTGGACATTTACATTTTTCAGCCATAAATTACTCCCGTTACTCTGCTTCTGTTGTATCTACAACCCGTTTACCTTCAGCAAGATAGTTTTTAAGCAACCCCTCAATAACACGTGGATTTTGGCCATCTTGAATACCTAAAATAGCATCAAGGATGAGTTCTTGATTCATTTGCTCTTCTGCCAATCTGAGCTTTAATTTTGAAGCAATAGGAATAGCAATAACGTTCGCGAGAAATGCGCCGTAAAGCGTTGTTAAAAGTGCAACCGCCATTGCAGGGCCAATAGATTTTGGGTCATCCATATTTGATAACATCGCCACCAAACCAATTAAGGTGCCAATCATGCCCATTGCTGGTGCAACATCGGCAAGTGACATCATCATGCCCACACCTGTTTCATGACGTTCAGAGGTGAGTTGAATGTCTTTTTGCAGTGTACCGCGGACTACATCAGCATCGTGGCCATCGACAAGCATATCAACACCTTTTTGCATAAAGCCATTACTGATCTCGGCTTCTTCTAATGCCAAAAAACCACCTTTTCGAGCCGCATCTGCCATTTCAACTGATTTTTCAATAAGGTCATCAGGCTGTTCAATTTTGAACATAAAAGCTTTGACAATAACCTTTCCCATTCCAAGAAATTGACTGAGATTATAGTTAGATAACACAATAAATATTGAACCACCAAAAACAATAATAACTGACTGCGTATCCATAAACATATTGATATCACCAGACAGCATCATCGCCATAATGAGTAAGCCTATTGCGCCCACAATACCTAATATTGTTGCTATATCCACAAAAATCTCCAAAAAGAAATAAAACGTACCTTCGTATTATTTGATAATACATTAAGGTATTACGATACGCGAATACTTATATTTTTAAATACCCACACGATATAAGTTTATTATCGTTCATATTGTCAATAACTTAAGTAATTAGTCGCTATTTGCAATTTTAAATTCATTACGCTAAATAATAGCCACAAATATTTAACTACAGATATATAAAACACGAGTACGGATAGCTACAATTTTTAATTAGGTAAATACCCAATCGTTAGCCTCTAGATAATCTATAGAGCTTCTCATGTCCCCTCTCTATCAATATAAAAGCAGTAATAAATAAGAACTACTCGTTGATATACAGTAAGGCAACTAAATTAGGAATTGAAAGCACTTGAAGTTGATTAATTATTTGGTTTGGTATAAGTTTGCGACTAGATATTTAATCAATGTGATCCTTGTCAATGGCTAAGAAAAAAATTGAAAATTTAAGCTTTGAAGAATCACTTTCAGAACTCGAAAAGATTGTTCAGAATTTGGAAGAAGGTGAACTGAGTTTAGAAGATTCAATGACTCTTTTTGAGCGCGGCTTAAACCTTAGTCAAGGCAGTCAAGAAAAGTTAAAAAGTGCAGAACAAAAAATTCAGATATTACTCAATAAAAATGGTAAAAATCAACTTGAGGCTTTTGAAAATGAAAGCGATTTAGACAATACGAGTAACGATTAGTGACACCATTAAGACAACTCGATTTATATCAAGCTCGCATCAACCAATATCTTGCAGACAAGTTAGCAGAATATGAAATAAATGATGAAAGACTGCTGTCAGCAATGCAGTATGGTTTATTGATAGGTGGCAAACGTATGCGACCTTATTTAAGCTATATTACTGGCGATTCACTTGGTCTTGCATTATCTGACGTCGATGGCATTGCAGCAGCATTAGAATGTATTCATGCCTTTTCATTAATACACGATGACCTACCTTCAATGGATAATGACGATTTACGTCGTGGTCAACCCACTTGCCATAAAGCCTTTGATGAAGCTACAGCTATTTTAGCCGGTGATAGTTTACAAACCCTTGCCTTCGATATTTTAGTTAATCATAAATTTAGTCATAAAGTTGAATCAAAGCGCGTCAGTTTAATTCGTCAATTGGTTCACGCTTCAGGTTATCAAGGCATGTGCGGCGGACAAGCACTTGATATTTCAGCCACGAATAAAAAAGTATCACTCGCTGAATTGGAAAAATTGCATTCACTAAAAACGGGTGCATTATTAAAAGCGTCAGTCACTATGGTTGCAGAAATAAGCAGTGATATTACAGATAATGAGAAACACCAATTAGCTATTTATGCAGAACATGTCGGTTTAGCCTATCAAGTACGTGATGATATAATTGATATAATTTCGAGTGAAGAAGAGCTAGGAAAACCAGCGGGTTCAGACGTTTCAGCCAATAAAAGTACCTACCCCGCGCTTCTAGGTTTAGAAGGCGCTCAGCAAAAAGCTGACAACTTATATCAACAAGCACTTCAAGCTTTAGCGACTTTACCCTACAATACAGATAACTTAGCTGAATTTGCGACGTTTATTATAAAACGTGCTCATTAATCTTGCTCTAGCAATTTAAAGAATAAATAAAATAATATGACTATAAATCTTGCCGACTACCCTTTATTGGCCAATATAAATTCTCCTGACGATCTACGTATGTTAGATCAAAACCAGTTAACCCAGGCCAGTAAAGAACTACGTAGTTACTTATTGAGTTCGGTAAGCAAAAGTAGTGGGCATTTTGCTTCAGGTCTAGGCACCATTGAATTAACGGTAGCATTACATTATGTGTATAAAACGCCGTTTGACCATCTTATTTGGGATGTTGGCCATCAAGCTTACCCACATAAGATATTAACGGGTCGACGCGATCAACTGCATACTATTCGTCAAAAAGATGGATTGCATCCTTTTCCATGGCGCGAAGAAAGTGAATACGATGTTTTAAGCGTTGGCCATTCAAGCACATCAATTTCTGCAGCATTAGGCATGGCTGTTGCTGCAGAGAAAGAAGAAAGAAATCGTAAAGTAGTTGCTGTAATTGGTGACGGTGCGATGACTGCAGGTATGGCTTTTGAAGCATTAAATCATGCAGGCGATATTAAAAGTGACATGTTAGTTATTTTAAATGACAACGAAATGTCGATTTCAGAAAATGTAGGTGCATTAAATAATCACTTCGCAAAAATGTTATCTGGAAGTTTGTATACGGGAATTCGTGAAGGTAGTAAGCGCATACTTAAAAACATTCCCCCTATTAAAGAATTGGCAAGTCGCGCTGAAGAACATTTAAAAGGCATGGTTGTACCGAGTACTTTTTTTGAAGAATTAGGCTTTAATTATATTGGTCCTATCGATGGTCATGATGTTAATGGTTTAGTTGATACCATCACTAATATGCGTAATTTAAAAGGGCCTCAAATCCTTCATATTGCCACTAAAAAAGGCAAAGGCTATCACGCAGCAGAACAAGACCCTATAAAGTATCATGCTGTACCTAAATTTGACCCTACGCAAACCAGCTTACCAAAAAGTAAACCTAGCTTACCAACCTATTCCAACATATTTGGCGACTGGCTATGTAAAACAGCAGAACAAAACAACTCACTTATAGCAATTACGCCAGCAATGCGTGAAGGCTCTGGCATGGTTGCATTCAGCCAACGCTTTCCTAAGCAGTATTATGATGTTGCGATCGCCGAACAGCACGCCGTAACTTTCGCTGCAGGTTTAGCTATTGGGGGTAATAAGCCTGTTGTTGCAATATATTCGAGCTTTTTACAACGTGGTTACGACCAATTCATTCATGATGTAGCGATACAAAATTTACCTGTATTGTTCGCGATTGATCGCGCCGGGATTGTTGGTGCAGACGGACCAACACATCAAGGTTCGTTTGATTTAAGCTTTATGCGTTGTGTGCCAAACATCGTTATTATGGCACCATCGGATGAACGAGAATGCCAGTTAATGCTCACCACAGGATTTCAACATAATGGCCCAGCAGCTGTGCGTTACCCTAGAGGTTCAGGCAATGGAGCACTTTTACCTGATATTGGTGAAACCCTTGAAATAGGTAAAGCTAATACGATTTTTAAAGCAGCAATTGATCGCACTACAACAACTTGTGCCATTTTAAATTTTGGTAGCACCTTAGATGAAGCAAAAATTGCGGCTAAACAACTCAGCACGACTTTAGTTGATATGCGTTTTGTTAAACCACTTGATTTTATCCTTATCGATAAAATAGTAGAAAATCATGATGTGATTATTACTGTTGAAGATAACGCTATTGCGGGGGGAGCAGGTTCGGGAGTAAATGAATATATTCTCAGTAAAGGTATCGCGATTAAAATTTTAAATATTGGTTTACCTGACAGCTTTATTAAACATGGTACCCAGCAAGAAATTCATCAAGAACTTGGATTAGATAGTCAGGGGATCATTGATCAAATCAATGCATTTATTTTACTCTAAAGATCCTAAATTACGTATTCTATTTAGACCTAAGTAAATTTGCAAAAGACACAAGAAGAATACATTTCAGACTATCAATTGGCCTTCTAGTGTTGCCAAGTTTAGGCTTAAACATTGCCTATAGGTTATCAAATGAGCAATGTTTAATGTCTTAGTTTTCTCACTTCCATTCATCCATACAACCTGCTCATTTAAAAAGCCTTTTAATTATTAATGCTCATCTACAGAACCCTTATATAGATGAGCAGAAATCATTGACAACCTTAATTATTCTGCAATATATTCAACAACTTCAAGCCCAAAACCCGATAATGAATGATACTTGGTTTGTGAACTTAATAAACGCATTTTACTAACACCAAGATTTGAAAGTATTTGTGATCCAACACCTACATTTCGAGAACCTACATGGCGTTGTATTTCATTAACGACTTCACCCGCATCAATTTTTGCATATTTTTTAACTTGAGCAATAAGTTCAGCTGTAGATTCATGCTTACCCAATAAGACTAATACACCACCTTCTTTAGCGATTCTTTCGAGAGCATTAGCCATTGGCCATTTAGCAACGCTTTCACGCTGACTGAATAATAAATCTCTAAACGTATTTTCTAAATGTACACGGACTAACGTTGGCTCTTCTGCTTTAATTTCACCTTTAGTTAGCGCAAAGTGCGCTTGACCGTCAATGGTGTCTTTAAATACGGTTAAATCGAACTCGCCAAAGGCAGTTGGTAGCTTACATTGAGAAACGCGTTCAATAGTCGTTTCATGTGCATTACGGTATTCGATTAAATCGGCGATCGTACCCATTTTTAAATCATGCTTTTCTGCGATGATTTCTAAATCAGGTCGGCGCGCCATTGTGCCGTCTTCATTCAATATCTCAACAATCACAGCAGCAGGCTCTAAACCGGCTAAACGTGCTAAATCAGTACCGGCTTCAGTATGCCCTGCGCGATTCAATACACCACCATCTTTAGCAATTAAAGGGAAGATATGACCTGGTTGAACAATGCTTAAATGATTGGCATCTTTAGCAACTGCAGCTAAAACAGTAGTCGCGCGATCACCTGCAGAAATCCCCGTAGTTACCCCTTGTGCAGCTTCAATTGAAACAGTAAAATTTGTACTAAACTGAGCGTCATTTTTTTCTACCATTAAAGGGAGTTTTAATTCTCGGCACTTTTCAACTGTCATCGGCATACAAATTAAACCACGACCATGGGTCGCCATAAAATTAATCGCCTCAGGTGTGACTTTTTCAGCAGCCATGATGAAGTCACCTTCATTTTCGCGATCTTCATCATCCATCAGAATGACCATTTTACCTTGAGCAATATCGTCAATAATTTCTTGTGGGGTATTTAAATTCATGATCATCTCTTTTTGTTTAACTATATATTTAACTATATTATTTAATGAAGCCACTACGAGCTAATAAGTCATGGGTTACACCTGAACTTTTATTTTCAGCTGAACTATGTTCTTGGCGAGTTAATAACCGCTCAATGTAACGGGCGATTAAATCAACTTCTAAATTTACTTGGGTACCGACTTGATAATGAGCGATAATTGTTTGTTCGGTGGTGTGTGGCACAATCGTTATGCGGAATTTATCGGCTGTTATACTATTTACCGTTAAACTTGTGCCATCTACTGTAATAGATCCTTTTTCGGCAATATAAGGCGCTAAATCACTGGGCATATCAAGCCAGTATTCAATACTATTACCATTATGCTCAATTGAACTAATGGCAACTACAGCATCTACATGGCCAGAAACCATATGCCCACCAAAGCGCGTGGTAGGTAGCATCGCTTTCTCTAAGTTAATTTTTTGACCCGTTTTATAATTAGCGAAACCTGTGCGCGTTAACGTTTCATTGGAAACATCAGCACTAAAGCTTGATGAGTCATAAGCTACGACGGTTAAACAAATTCCATTGTTGGCGATCGAATCACCCAGTTTAACGTCACTCATATCTAATGTTCCGGTAGAAATAACAAGCCTTGCACCCTGCCCGGTAATATTTATGGCTTGAATTGTACCAATCGCTTCAACTATTCCTGTAAACATAATTACTCTTTAAGTCACTTTTAGGTCGAGTTAATCTCAACAAAATACTAAATTTTTAATGTAAAAGTTTAGCAATAATACGGATATCTTTACCGATCATACGTAGATCTCTTATCTTTAGCTCTTTCGCTTGACTCAAATTTTCAATACCTGTCATATTCACCAAGCTTTTACTCTCAGCCCCCATCAACTTTGGGGCTAGATATAAAATCAATTCATCAACTAAATCTTGTGCTATAAAAGCGCCAGCTAAACGAGAGCCTGACTCAATTAACACATCATTTAAATTAAGCTTCGCCAAATATTCTAATAAGGCCCGTAAATCAATATGTTTATCACTTTCGGATATTTTAGCAAAAGGTAAGCAGACTTGTTCTACAAAATGAGGCCACTGATGAATGTTTTCAATGGTGTTTCTAATTAAAATTATTGGGCTCTTTTCATCGAACAAAGCTAGATCTGGTGTCAAACGGTTTTTAGCGTCGATTATTACTCTAACGGGTTGCCTAACCAATTCTTTTTCATAACTCTCTTTTAATTCACCAAGTTCAGACCAACGTACCGTCATTTTGGCATTATCGATTAATATACTATCGGCACCACTAATAATTGCGCAGCTTTGTGCGCGTAAACGCTGAACATCTTGTCGAGCTTGAGGTGAAGTAATCCACTTACTTTCACCATTTTTCATGGCTGTTTTACCGTCTAGACTTGCAGCTAATTTACAGCGAACAAACGGTAAGCCAGTGTTCATTTGCTTGATGAAACCGATATTTAACGCTTCAACCGCCTGAGTTAATAATCCCTGCTGAGTAGAAATCCCCGCTTGTTCAAGCATTTTTAAGCCATTACCAGCCACTTTAGGGTTTGGATCAACCATCGCAGCGATAACATGCTTAACGCCTGCTTTAATGAATCCCTGCGCACAAGGTGGGGTTCTTCCATAATGACTGCAGGGCTCAAGCGTGACATAAGCCGTTGCCCCCAACGCATTATCTCCAGCCATTTTTAGTGCGTTAACTTCTGCATGGCCTTCACCTGCTTTTTGGTGAAAACCTTCTCCAACGACTTTACCTTCTTTTACCAGTACACAACCCACACGAGGGTTAGGCGATGTAGTGTAATGGCCACGCTGTGCAAGTACTATTGCACGCTGCATAAAACGATAATCATCAGATGAAAATTGACTCATCTTACTTCTCATCGCCTAAGCGAGCAATTTCTTCACCAAACTCTCTAATATCTTCAAAAGATCGATAAACAGAAGCAAATCGAACATAAGCTACTTTATCCAATTCTTTTAATTGTTCCATAATAATATTGCCAAGTAATTTACTTGATACTTCTCTTTCACCTGTGGCGCGTAACTGTGATTTTACTTTATTAATTGATAGCTCAACTTGTTCTATACTTACAGGACGTTTTTCTAACGCTCGTACTAAGCCATTACGCATTTTTTCTTCATTAAAAGGTTCATGTGAACCATCATTTTTGATAATACGAGGCATAACTAATTCAGCTGTTTCAAAAGTGGTGTAGCGTTCATGACAAGCTAAGCATTCACGACGACGACGCACTTGGTGACCGTCAGAGACCAAACGGGAATCTATAACTTTGGTGTCTACAGCTCGGCAAAAAGGACAATACATAGGAAGCTCCAATAAAGGTTATCGGCACATAGGTCTGTTTAAACGTCAGAAACAATAATGGCCGCTAATGCGGCCATTTTAATCTAAATAAGGAGTTGTTACATCAACTTATTTATGACAAAAATTTATTAAGCTAAAACGTAATGAACGCAACAAATTTTTATACTTAACTTATACTGATTTTATGCGTAAACAGGGAAACGTGAACAAAGTTCTTTAACGCTTTCTTTTACTTTAGTTATTACATCTTCATTATTAATATCATCTAAAATATCGCAAATCCAACCTGTTAATGCATTCGTTTCTTCAACACCAAAACCACGACGACTAATAGCTGGAGTACCTAAACGCAAACCAGAAGTTACAAACGGAGAACGTGGATCGTTTGGTACTGAGTTTTTATTGACAGTGATATGTGCACGGCCTAATGCAGCATCAGCATCTTTACCAGTGATATCTTTATCAATTAAATCAAGTAACAACAAGTGATTTTCAGTACCGTTAGATACCACTTTATAACCCCGTTTTTGAAGAACTGCAACCATCGCTTTAGCATTATCTAAAACTTTCTGTTGGTACACTTTAAACTCTGGCTCTAATGCTTCTTTAAATGCTACCGCTTTAGCAGCAATAATGTGCATTAATGGGCCACCTTGGCCACCAGGGAATACTGCTGAGTTTAATTTTTTATAAATAGCTTCATCATTACAACCCGATACAATTAAACCACCACGAGGGCCCGCTAATGTTTTATGCGTTGTAGTCGTTACAACGTGAGCATGTGGAACTGGATTTGGATATAAGCCAGCCGCAATTAAACCTGCAACATGGGCCATATCAACGAAGAAGTATGCACCAACACCATCAGCTATTTTACGCATACGTGCCCAATCAACAACACCAGAAAACGCAGAGAAGCCACCAATGATCATTTCTGGTTTGTGCTCTTGTGCTAGGCGCTCCATTTCAACGTAATCAATATCACCTGTTTCAGGGTGAAGACCATACTGAAATGCTTCATAAGATTTTCCTGAAAAGTTTACATGTGAACCATGCGTTAAGTGACCGCCATGCGCTAAGCTCATGCCTAATATTTTTCCGCCTGGTGATACTAATGCTTGAAAAACAGCAGCATTGGCTTGAGAACCAGCATGCGGTTGTACGTTAGCGTAAGTTGCACCAAATAATTCTTTTGCACGGTCAATCGCTAATTGTTCAGCAACATCAACGTATTCACAACCGCCGTAATAACGCTTACCAGGGTAACCTTCAGCATACTTATTGGTTAATTGAGAACCTTGTGCTTCAAGCACACGAGGGCTACAGTAATTTTCTGAAGCAATAAGTTCGATGTGCTCTTCTTGACGAACAACTTCATTGCTCATCGCTTCATAAAGTTCAGGGTCGAAATCAGCAATATTCATATCACGTGTAAACATGGTTTTTCCTCAATTATTCAGCTTTAGGCTGTTACAGACAATGTCTAATGAATTGTCTAATGGATAGCAAAAATATGCGGCGTATTTTGCCTGAAATCAGCTTAGTTGTACACGTTAAAAGGTACATGTTTTAGCTCATTTAGTAATCTAATATGCCGTAAAGATTTATGTAGTCATTGATAGAAGCTTTTAAAGCCATGATCAATTGGTTTATGTAATAGAATATAACGGAGATAAAAAATAATATCAAGGAATTTAAAACAGATAAAAACCAATAAAGCAGAATATAATACAAAACAAAGATAATTATTTCGTTGTTTATTTTGAATTGATTGATTTAAGGAACTTTAATTCTTTATTTCTTTTTACATAAAAAGTATGTGAAATTAGCCAAATAGCAATAAGTAATGTATTCAAAAAAATAAAGCCAAACATCGGTGATTTATTCATTTCCTGACTAGCTGTAAAGAGATACCAATTTGAAACTGGACAAATCACAAAACAGGAAAGCTTCACAAGTTTAATATAACTCAGTGATGACTTGTACCCTGCAATAGCATGCTCAATGGCTTTATCGGGGCTACCACAATTTGCTCGCCACGCAGTAACTCGAAACTTAAGCGCAAAATAAACAAAGATAACCGACAATACACCACCACCACCTAAATAGATCATAGTGGCTTCATCTTTAGAGTTGTTAATCCACATATAAATACCCGCGACAAGCATTCCCACAGTGGCAATAATATCTAATGATAGCAACAACTTAGCAATTAAAGTTCGTTGTTTAGTTTGTCTAAGTAATTTATTAATATCTGTCTTGACGAATGGCTGACTCTGCCAGTCTTGTGTCATTTCAGCCCATTGCTCGTCGAGCACCGATGTATCAAGTGGTTCAATGTAACTTTTTTTAGGTAATGTTGTCACATCAAGCAAGGTTTCAGCTTGACTTTGGCTCTGTAACGTAACTTTACCTTTCTCATTTAACGGTGATTCATCTTTGTTCATACCACCTCCATTAACTTCATTAACGCGGCTTTTGCACGCTGTAAACGAACACCGACAAGGTTTGTTGTTATCACTAAAACATCCGCAATTTCTTGGTAACTCATCCCTTCAAGGGCTAAAGTGATCACTTGCTGTTGTTCAAGTTTAAGTTGCCTGATAGATTTGGCTAAACGGGCTTGTCTTTGCTGCTTATCTAAACTCTGATAAGGCGTAGGTTGTACTTGATCCTTTTCCGCACCTTGACTAATTCCATCAATATCTTGATCGACCTTCACACTCTTTACTGCTTTGGCAACATGCGTAGCTAAAACATTATGTGCAATGCGAGCGACAAAAGTTTTTACCGCAGACTCACTTCTAAAGTTCGGTAGTGCACGCCAAATATTGAGTGCTATTTCTTGGAAAAGTTCATCTTGAATTACGGGTTTTGCTTCAAAACCCGTAATGATATGACGGAGTAATTTTTCATACGCTGTCATCCATTCAGTAAAAACTTTTTGGTAATTTGAAGATGTGTTCAAATAATAACTCGATACATTAGTCTACACCGTTTCATAACGGTCTTATTTTTGTTTTGTTAATTCTATCGAGTTATTCATCTCAATACCAATTCAGCCTAATACCTTAAACATTAGTAATGGAAACTAACTTAATGACATCACCACTTTTTCTGATTTCAACTTTTGCGATAACGTCATCACTAATGCTACCGTCATTGCAATCGTAATTGCTGTGGTACTAGCGAGAACGGTCCAATCAACAGGTAAACCTTTGAATACATCTTCCATCAACATTGATTGACCTGAAATAGGTAACCAATTTACCCAAGCAGGTTTATCGTCAATCATCATAATAGCCATCGGCACCATTGCTGGTAGCATGATTAACATAGAAACCGTTGATTGCGCTTCTTTGAAGCTTTTCGCTTGAAAAGAGAAAAACAACTGTAAAGCCGTAGCAAAAAAGCATAAAGGAACGAGTAATATTAATAAGGCAGCGATACTAAATGCGTTTAAACTAAAGGTTGCCCCTATTTTTGATAAGTCAATAAACCCAACCGAAATTGTTGTTAATACCAACATTATCACGATGGACAGTACTGAAATAGAACTCGCGCAGGTCATTTTAGCGAGTACAATTTTAAGCGTACTAACGGGTTGACATAGTAGCATCTCTAATACATTACGCTCGCGTTCACCCGCACTTGAATCAATCGCAATTGAAAGTCCTGAAACAAAAGCCCCCATTAAAAGATACATACCTAAGAACATCGACACCATGACCGCATTACTCGTTGGTAGCGCAGTATCTTGTTCTTGCAAGATAATAGGTTGTAATAAGTTAATATCTACCCCCCTTACTAATAAACGTTTATAACCAATACTTTGTGAATATCCTCTCACTGTTTCTTTTACACGACGTATCGGTGAGCCTGATGATTTCTTACCGAAATCTGCACGTAATACAACGTCTATAGCTTTACCGGCGAGCATTTTTTCAGAGAAGTCTTCAGGAATATCAACTTCAATACTGCGCTCTTCCCACGCATATTTGTCGTCTTCAGGTACATTAACAAATTGTAGAATATTATTTTCTTCAAATTTTTCAATCAACTTTGGTGCATATTCAGCGCCAGTAAATTGTACGTAAATAGTTGGGTTCCCTACAATTTCTGTGATCATAACTTTCGATATAACCATGATCATTACAGGGGCGAGTAATCCCATACTTAACGCGACCATTAGTGCTCGTTTATCCCGGAACGCTTCTCTTAATTCTTTAAGTAATAAGGCTTTAAACTGGATCATGCGGCTACTCCTTCATCTGAGCCAATTAACTTAACAAAGGCATCTTCTAATAATGTCTCTCCCGCTAAATCACATAATTCTTGTGGAGTACCTTGTGCAGCTAATTTGCCATTAGAAACAATAATTACGCGATCACATAACGCGGCAACTTCTTGCATTACATGTGATGAGAATAAAATACAATGACCTTTTTCTTTAAATTTTGCTAAATGGTTACGTAAAACACGCGTGCTCATTACATCAAGACCACGGGTAGGTTCATCAAGTACAAAGTTTTTTGGCTGATGAACTAGCGCTTGAGCTAAGGTCACTTTCATACGTTGTCCTTGTGAAAACCCTACGGTTTTCCGGTGTGCTAATTCTTCCATTTCTAAATCTTTAAAAACTTGTTCTATAGCTGCTTTTTTCTTTGCGCCTTGCATACCGTGAAGGCTAGCAAAGTAATCAACTTGTTCATAAGCTGTTAAGCGTTCATATAAACCAAATTTATCCGGAAAAATACCTAATTGCTTGCGCACCGCTAAAGGATCTTCCAATACATTAATACCATCGACCATTACCGAACCTTCATCAGCTTTAAGTAAGCCATATAGGGTACGTAGACAAGTAGTTTTACCAGCGCCATTTGGACCTAAAATACCGGTGATCTCGCCATCTTTCGCTGTAAACGACATGCCATCAAGCGCTTTAACTGTATTTTTTTTATCGATAAAACTTTTATGTAAATTTTTAACTTCAATCATAATGATATCCCTATAGGTTGCCGTTTAAGTGCGTCATAAATGTTTCGCTTTTTAATTCGGCTAAACACGATTCGTCTAACCCTTTAGGATCAAGCGTTTCTAGAAACTCATTAACAATATCAATTCCACAAGGTGTTGAAGCAACAATATGCGCGCTATTTTTAGAAATTATATGATGACTATTTGGCAACGTTGCTGCAGATTTTTCACCATTACTCGGCGGTGTTACTGGGTCTAAATTACCGGATAAAATAAGCGTTGGAATATTTGCGGTTACACTGTTGTAAAATGCTTCGTCAACTGAATATTTAGGCCATAACGGACAGGCTTGCAACCAAGCATTATGGCTGTCATTGCCTCCAAAACTATTATCTGCGTCAGCCGTAAACATCTCTGTTGTAATTTTTGGCAGATCTTCATTACAAACAATATTCAACGTCAAGCCAACATACATACCTAATCCACCTTCAGACATTGCAATTAAACCAATTAGAGGCTGGTAATTACCAAGAAATGCTTGATGAATAATTAGAGGGACTAAAGTGCGTGTTTGCATAGCATATAATTGCATGCGTAAATTACTGATAAATTTACTACGACTTAATACGAAGTCTGTTTTTGACCCTAAACGCGGATGAGAGATATCAATTTTAACAGGTGCTTGCTCTAATCGAGAAATAACCGCTTTAAATTCACTCGCTAAATTAGGGTAAGCGGCTTTACAGTTATCATCTTGCATACAGCTTTCTAACAATAAATGAAATGAACGTGCGGAACTCTGTCCAAAAGTACCAATAGGCACTTCAATCGGTCCAACACTGTCTAGCACAACACTTTTTAATGAATCTGGAAACATGCGCATATAAACTAAACCCGCACGAGTACCATAAGAACCACCATAAATATTAATTTTTTCATGGCCTAGCGCATTTCTCACTGCATCAAAATCACGAATTGCATTTTCTGAATTATATTGGCTTAAATCGCCTTTAAATTGCGCGATACAGTCTTTGATTTCTTGTGCTGAAAAGTCTTCAGGGATAATTTCGTAAACACTTTTGACTGTATTTTCATCGCACTCTAACGCATGGGACTTACCAGTGCCACGCTGATCAACCAAAATAATGTCATGAGATTTTTTTATTTCCGCAAACGTTGTAAATATATGAGCCGCTAATTCAACGGATGCTTGTCCAGGGCCGCCAGCTAAAAACATGAGCGGCGTTTTATTCTTACTATTATCAATTGCAGGTAATACTGCAAAGTTAACCGTGATTTGTTCGCCATCAGGTAAACTATAATTTTCCGGTACCCGCAATGTGCCACATTGAACTTGAGACTTAATGCCTTTTAAGTGGCAATTTTCCAGCGTGAGTACTTCATCTGTATTTATTTGTTCATCTACATTTTCAGCCACTAGCATCGAGCTAAAACTAAGTAAGCTTATTGCTAAAAGGCTTTGCCATTTTATTATCATTCTTTTATTCCTTTTGAAATATCTAACAGAATAGTCGCAGGGTTAAGCGTTTTATTACAACTTATTTCAAATTAAATAAAATTAATTTTAGTGACTGATCAATAAAGGCTTATTAATAAGATTTTTTTAAATGAAATAAAAAGATGATTTTATCTAAACGAAGCGCTGTAAACGAAAAAAACCGAATAGCAATTGATGCTATCCGGCTTCTACTTCTAGAGAAAACTATTGTCAATAATTATGAGAACTGATTCGAAGTGTTATTCGCACCGCCAGCTTTAAGGGCATTCTCACCAGCAAAGTATTCTTTGTGATCATCACCCATGTCAGAGCCTGACATGTTTTGATGTTTAACACAGGCGATACCTTGACGAATTTCTTTACGCTGTACACCTTCTACATAACCCAGCATACCTTGTTCTCCAAAGTATTCTTTAGCAAGGTTATCAGTAGATAACGCAGCAGTATGGTAAGTAGGTAATGTAATTAAGTGATGGAATATACCCGCTTCACGCGCAGTATCTGATTGGAAGCTACGGATTTTGTCATCTGCAGATGCAGCTAATTCAGTAGTATCGTAATCAACATTCATCAAGTCAGCACGCACATAATTAGACACATCTTCACCAGCAGCAACCATAGTATCGAAAGCTTGTTGACGGAAGTTTAATGTCCAGTTGAATGATGGGCTGTTGTTATAAACAAGCTTAGCATCTGGAATTTCTTTACGCACTTCGTTCATCATTGCAGTGATATCAGCAACGTTTGGTGTTGCTGTTTCTATCCACAGTAAATCTGCACCAGCTTTAATTGCTTCGATGCTATCAAATACGCAACGCTCTTCACCCGTACCCTGACGAAATTGGTATAAACCAGAAGGTAAACGCTTAGGACGAACTAATTTACCGTTACGGTTGAAACATACATCGCCTTCAGCCATATCAGCTACATCAATTTCTTCAACGTCTAGGAACGAGTTATATATATCACCTTGGTCACCAGGTTCTTTAACAACTGCGATTTCTTTCGTTAAGCCAGCACCCTCAGAGTCAGTCCGAGAAACGATAATACCGTTATCAATACCTAGTTCTAAAAAGGCATGACGTAATGCACGGATTTTAGAATGAAAGTCAGCGTGAGGAACCGTTACTTTGCCGTCTTGATGGCCACATTGCTTTTCATCAGCAACTTGGTTTTCAATTTGAAGGGCACAAGCACCGGCTTCAATCATTTGCTTAGCCATTATATAAGTCGCTTCAGCGTTACCAAAACCGGCATCAATATCAGCAATAATGGGTACAACATGTGTAACGTGATGATCAATTTTGAATTGGATAGCTGCTTTGTCGCCATCGTTTGCTGCATCTAGTTCGCGAAAAAGACCACCTAGTTCACGTGCATCAGCTTGACGTAAAAAGGTATAAAGCTCTGCAACTAATGAAGCTACAGAGGTTTTTTCATGCATAGATTGATCAGGAAGTGGTCCAAACTCGCTTCGAAGTGCAGCCACCATCCAACCTGAAAGATACAAGTAGCGACGATCTGTTTGACCATCAAAATGCTTCTTTATAGAAATCATTTTTTGTTGGCCAATAAAACCATGCCAGCAACCTAAAGATTGAGTATACTTAGAACTATCAGCATCGAAAGCGGCCATATCGCTGCGCATAATATCTGCAGTGTATTGAGCAATCTCTAAACCCGTTTTAAATCTGTTCTGTGTACGCATACGAGCAACTGATTCTGGATTTATAGTATCCCAAGCGCTACCTGCATTGGCTTTAATTGCTTGAACCGCTTCTATTGCACTTTGATAATTAGACATATCACTCTCTCCAAAAGTCTATAGTATTTTTAAATGGTTTTGTTAGCTTCTACACTTCTTATAAAAGTGAGCATGAAAGCAAACATACCGAACAACACAAAGTTTAGAACAAATCACAGACATTCTTAAAATATATAATATCTATCACTACCATTCACAAAATAAATACCATCTAATCAAATAAAAATAACACTTACTTTTCATTGATTAAGGTACTTAAACATATACTTTAGTCTATATATTAAGGCTTAAAAACTTTATTTTTCACTCAATATTTCTTGATTTTTCATTCTGGGCATGACATATACTTTAGTTATATTATTTCTATTGACCATTAAAACTATGAATATTGCTAAAATTGATCTTAATCTGCTTATTTATCTTGATGTTTTACTTCGAGAAAAAAACGTAACTCGTTCAGCAAGCCAACTTAACATTACTCAACCCGCAATGAGTAACGGTCTCAAAAGGCTCAGAAATCTATTTAATGACCCAATATTAGTAAGAACATCTGACGGAATGGTACCAACAGAGCGTGCAAGAGCTTTAGCCCCTGTGATCAGAAAAATTCTTTTAGAACTTGAAGAAGCATTACAAGGTGAAGAAGAATTCAACGAAAAACATAGTCAGCGTGTTTTCCGCATTATGGCAAGTGATTATGCAGCATCAACATTACTTCCTGGCTTATTAAGAAAGATAAATGAAATAGCGCCAAATGTTACCATTGATATAATGACGCCGAGTGACGTAACGTTCCTCGACGGTGAAGCAGGTACATTTGACATGGCGATAAACCGTTGTGATGAATTACCACAATCTTTTCATCAAAAAACGATTTGGCGTGATTCATTCTCATGTTTATTAAGTGCTGATAATCCTGATGTTTCTAAATTTAACTTAAACACTTACCTTTCATCGAAGCATGTTTGGGTGTCAAAAACCGGCTTTGGTGTTGGCGTGGGCATGGATCCAAAAGATGTACAAAAGCTAGGTTGGGTAGATGAAGCTTTAGCCCGTTTAGGTAAAAAACGTGATATCAAAGTGTTTACTCGAAACTATCATGTTGCAATGCAATTGGCCTTTGAAGACGGCTTAATTGCCACCTTACCTACAAAAGCGGCTTTGTTACACAAAGACGATCAAAAATATACAATTGTCAGACCACCTTTTGATATTCCTGAAATTGAATTAAAAATGATTTGGAGCCCACTATTACATCACGATGCTAGCCACATTTGGTTTAGACAGCTTGTAATAGAGGCAGCTGATCAAAGGTAAAATCAAGAAATGTTCAGCCATATAATCTACAGTATATTGTCGGTGGGTATTTGCTTATTAGCTGGTAAAGCTATTGAGTATTTCCTGCCTATCTTGCCAGCGAGTTTATATGGCATGATGATTTTCACAGCTTTACTTCATTATAGATTCTTAAACGCAAAGCGTATTCAACCTTGCATTGAGTGGGCTATTGCTAACATGGCCGTGTGCTTTGTTCCTGCTGGCGTGGGAATAATTAATCACTTTGAATTGATCAAAAGTTACGGTTTTATGTTAATTACAATTATATTCTTGACGACATTCTTATTACTTACTTTTGTGGGTATTACCTATCAGCGACAACTGAATCGACATAATCCCACAATAAAAAAAGAACTTAACAATTGATTAATCATAGCCTTACCTCTGAAATTAGCTTTATGATTTTTTTCATTCTCCTGACCTTAATCGTTTATCAAGCTTATGTTCAATTACAAAAGTTTTGTCAAAAAGCTTGGTTAAATCCAATGTTGTTATCAATATTAACCTTGATACCCTTGTTAGTATTTTTTAATATTCCCTTTGAGCATTACTATGAAGCCACCACTGCGCTAAATGGATTATTAGAGCCAGCAGTGGTCGCTTTAGGCTTCCCGTTATACCAACACATTAAAACAATAAAGAAACAGTGGCGACAAATAGTTATTCTGTTGTTTATTGGAGCGGTCATTACAATCGCAATAAGCTTCTGCATAACGATATATACAATTAATCAATACGAGATAGCGGTATCCCTTTCTTTAAAGTCAGTCACAACACCAATAGGTATCGCTTTAACCGAGCAACTTAGTGGTAATAATTCAATTACTGCATTTGCTATTATTTTAGCAGGACTATTCGGTGCACTATTAGGCCCACCCTGGCTTTCATTTATTAATGTCACGTCACCGAAAGCACAAGGATTAGCGATTGGCGCAGCGAGTCATGCACTTGGTACTGCAACAATTAGCCGTTTAAGCTATGAACACGCCGCTTACAGCTCTCTAGCGTTAATTATTTCAGCTGTAGTTACTGCGATATTCAGCCCAATAATCATAAAAATACTTGTTCATTTTTTATAGTGATGTGTATTTGACTTTATTTTCAGCGAATATATTAAGCGCTAAAAACACAGTTACATTCACAAATACAATAAAATAAAAACCAACATTCACAAAATCTATTGCTGCTATTTAAAATAACAATAATTAATAACCAACTGAGTGACTAAAAATACATTTATACAATTAATAGCTATTTATCAATTAGTTAGAAAGACACATTCGTTATAAAAATGAAAATTAAAAAATGCCTTTACGAATAACATAATGTTCAGCTATTGCATGAAAAATTAATACCTCCTACATTGCACTTAAACGCTATCATTAATGATGTTTACTGCTACTTTTGAAGGACTATTTTAGAAACATTCATGATACAAAACATTTACCCTATGACTTAAGTATTCAAATAACAACTTGCTTGAATAATTGCACAGAGGAAAGCATGATGACCCAATATGTTAACATCCAAAATATCCAAGTAGCTCAATGTCTACATCATTTTATTGAGCAAGAGGTACTTACGCAGAGTATCATTCCTCCTAAAGAATTTTGGAAGAGTTTTGCCTCGATTATAGAAAAACTTACCCCAATTAATAAAGCCTTATTAATAACACGTGATGAGCTTCAAGCAAAAATTGATTGTTGGCATCAAAATAATTTTGGCGATAAGTTTGACTTTGCAGCTTATAAAAACTTCTTAAAAGAGATTAACTACCTTGTCCCTGAGGTTGATGACTTTTCAATAAGCACCGAAAATGTTGATGCTGAATTAGCCACGATGGCAGGTCCGCAATTAGTTGTGCCAATAATGAATGCACGATTTGCGCTTAATGCCGTGAATGCACGTTGGGGAAGTTTATATGATGCTCTTTATGGTAGCGATGTTATTTCTGATGAGAACAACGCAGAAAACAGCGGTACTTACAATCCCGCTCGTGGTCAAAAGGTTATTGCCTTTGCACGAGAATTTTTAGATCAAAGCATTCCACTCACCAGTGGGAGTCACTTGCAAGCTAACCAGTATAAAATATATGGAACTGACTTAACTATACAGCTGGAAAGTGGTGAAAACGTTGAACTGCTTAATAGCCATGCTTTCAAAGGTTATCAAGGAAGTTCTGAGGCACCTTCAGTTCTCCTATTTGAACATAATGGATTGCACTTCGAAATTAACTTTGATGAGAAAAGTGAGATTGCACAAAGTGATAAAGCAGGTATTTCTGACATAACACTTGAATCAGCTTTAACAACTATTATGGATTGTGAAGACTCTGTTGCAGCAGTTGACGCTGATGACAAAGTTATCGCTTATAAAAATTGGTTAGGTTTGATGCAAGGTAACTTAACGACTGTTTTAACTAAAAATGGCAAAATTATTGAACGAAAAATGGCTGTTGATCGACAGTATAAAAAAACGAATGGTGAAAATTTAACATTAAAGGGCCGAAGTTTAATGTTTGTGCGCAATGTTGGCCACTTAATGACAAATAATGCCATTTTATTAGCTGATGGCTCTGAAGTACCTGAAGGTATCATTGATGCTATGGTGACATCCTTGATTGCTAGCACCAAGTTAGACAACACTTCAAACAAAAGTGCCTTTTGTAATAGTGCAAAAAAATCTATTTATATTGTAAAGCCAAAAATGCACGGTCCTGAGGAAGTTGCTTTTGCTAACTCGTTATTTGAACACGTGGAAGATGCTTTAGCCTTGGACAGAAACACCATAAAAATGGGGATAATGGATGAAGAGCGCCGTACCAGTGTCAATTTAAAAGCGTGTATTGCACAGGCAAAATCACGAGTGGTCTTTATTAACACCGGATTTTTAGACCGTACCGGAGATGAAATTCATACTTCAATGGCAGCCGGTATCATGGCTAAAAAAGCAGATATCAAATTAACACCATGGATAAGCGCTTATGAAGATAACAATGTTGATGTTGGTTTAGCATGTGGTTTTAGTGGAAAAGCGCAAATAGGCAAAGGTATGTGGCCGATCCCTGATCAAATGTCGAATATGCTAGCAACCAAAATTAATCATGTACAAGCCGGAGCAAATACGGCTTGGGTACCATCACCAACAGCGGCTACTTTGCATGCATTGCATTACCATAAAGAGAATGTTTTCGCTCTTCAAAAAGAATTAACTACACGTCAACCAGCCAACTTAGATGACATTTTAACGATCCCACTTGCAAAACAAACACAGTGGAGTGAACAAGAAATTAACGATGAGCTAGATAATAACGCCCAAGGTATTCTAGGTTATGTTGTTCGATGGATTGACCAAGGCGTTGGTTGCTCGAAAGTACCTGATATCAATAATGTTGGCTTAATGGAAGACAGAGCAACCTTACGTATTTCAAGCCAACATATAGCCAACTGGTTAAGTCATAAAGTATGTAGTGAACAACAAGTGCAAGCAAGCTTAAAAAAAATGGCAAAAACCGTTGATAACCAAAATAAAAATGATGAAAGTTACCAAGCAATGGCCAGTGACTTTGAAAATAGTATTGCTTTTAAAGCAGCATGCGATTTAGTGTTTTTGGGGACAGCACAAGTAAATGGTTATACAGAGCCTTTACTGCATAGTTATCGCCTTAAAGTAAAAGCACTTAGTTAATTCTATTTATGTTTATTAAATGAAGAAGAAATTCCTCCCAAGGTATTTCTTCTTTTTTTTCAGCTTCGTGAAATTTTTCTCTCCAATTCACTGTCTGCTGTATTTGATACTATATTATATTTAGTAAAAACTAATAGCTGGAAATATCCAGTAAAAGGCTATTAAACTCAATTTATAGACAGCTGACCTTATATCACTCGTAATGCATATGATTACGAATTATAGTTAAGATGTACATATTATAACTGACATACACAAGTACTTTTTCAAGAGATAAGTTTTGTAGTCAATGCTCTGTGAATTTATAAGACGAGGATCGCAACATGAAATCACAATGTAAAACTGTAGCGTTAAGTGCCATATTCAGCGTAATCGGATTATGCTTTACACTTTCGACTGCATCAGCAGAATCAAGCAATATCAAAGTTAACCAACAATTTACCACTGCCACTAAAATGCCTTCCTTTCCTAGATTAACAGATGAAGGGGACGTAAAAAACAAACCACTACTAAAGCCTGGCAATAAATTAACAGAATTTTCAGCTTGCGAATCAACCACTAAAAATGAATATTTTGAGTTAGCCATTATTTTTAATGATAAATTACAAGAGTTTATTTCTGTTTTATTTGTAGATGACATAAATAGTGGTAATAACCCACCGCTCAACCAAATGACTAAGTTAGACTAACATTAATCAGTTATTATAATGTGGGTATAAAAAAGGCCTTAAGGCCTTTTTTATACGTATTTATCGAGTAAACGTTATGCTTCAAGTGCTCCTTGTTTATACTTTACTGGCACTTTCACTTCAAAACTACATCCTTCTTCTGCCGTTAAACATTTAATTGTGCCCTTTAATTTTGCATCAACTAAGTTATACACAATATTCATACCTAGTCCTGAGCCACCTTGGCCACGTTTTGTTGTAACAAAAGGGTCAAAAATACGGTTTACAACACTCTTATCTAATCCCTTGCCATTATCACTATAAAAGAGCGTTAAAAAACCATTATCTTGAACAAATTTTATTGATATTTCGCCACTGTCCCTTCCATCAAAACCATGTATATGCGAATTAGTTAAAAAGTTAGTGAGTATTTGATTCCATGCACTTGGATAAGTAATTAAATTAATATTTTCGTCTACTTCAATATTAATTGTATAATTTTTACGTTTAAAAAGTGTTTTAACCGTGTTAACGATGTCATTTACATGACGTGCGACATTAATTTTCAACTCTGGGTCTGTGTGTTGCTCAACAGCAACTGATTTAAACCCTCTGATTAATTCAACCGCTTTATTTAAACTTCTTTCGATAATATTTTCGTATTCAATAAGTAAATCGAGTGTTTTAGTTAAATGAGATTTTGTAAGGTTTTCTGTTTCTACTGCATGATTTAATTCTAGTACCTTTTCTTTCAAGGCTGTAATTGAAGTTACACAAATTCCCAAAGGCGTATTTACTTCATGCGCAACGCCCGCAACAAGCTGCCCGAGAGAAGCCATTTTTTCTGATTGAACTAATTGATCTTTTGCTAACGTTAAGTCATCTAAGGATTGTTGTAATTGTTTATTGCTCGAGGCCAATTTTGAAGTACGGTCAAATACTTTAACTTCAAGTTCACCATTTAAGTTTAACAATGCATTTTCAGCGTCTTCAAGCTTTAAAATATCATTCTTTAACGTTGTCCTCATATTATTAATAGTTTCAGCTAACTCATCAAGTTCGTCTTTAGCTTCTGGTCGTGAGCTTAAAACTAAAGGAGTGTCTATTTTTTCAGCGGCAACTTGTTGGGAATAATGAGTAATCTGCAAAATATGGCGAGTTATAAGCCAATGAACAATAAAAATGATAAAAAATGCAACGATAAAAATTTTAATCACCTCTGCTGTTAAAATAAAACCCGCTTGTTGCCAGAGGCGTTGATAAATGTCTTTATAACTTGCTGTAACAATTAATATACCAATATCATTTTCACTGTAAATAATAGGAAATTCTCCCACTTTATCAGCAGAATTTTCACTGTTACCAAATTGATATACCTTGCCAAAACCTGTGACTATTTTCACATGACTAATATCAGGTAATTTTACAATGCCTTGAATTTGTTGCTGTACTAAAGGTTCGTTGAAATCCCATAAACTCGTAGATATAGACTGCAGGTAACTTGTTTCAATATTGCTAAAACGTTGATTTAACGTTGTAAGGCTTTCTTTATAGTTAACATACAATTGAAGAAAGGTTGAGCTAATAGAAAGCACCGAGCTACATAACAAGATGTAAATGAGTACTCGGCGACTTAATTTACTATTAAATGATCCAGACTTATCCATTTATCACACCATCCACTAAAAGTAATAATAAAGATAAGATTACCCTTATTATGTAGTGCACTTTCCATATTATCTACAAAATCAAGGAACGAAGTGAACACTGAACATCCCTTTCATACTATGGCCGATAAGCTCCAATCATATCTAAGTGTTGATCTTTTTGTAACCATTTGCCAAAAATTAGTGATCCTGTACTTAGCGTAGCATAAGATATAATATCCGTCTTCTTGGCATGTTATTTTAAATGCTCAGCAGCCTTGCAAAAAAGTCCAAGCTGTTTAACTTACTGGCAAACAAGTGCAGCTTTTGCTCAATCCCCTCGTCTACATAAGCCGTTTTAATTGGACAAACACTCCCAGGTGCTTCTATTAATTTTGACAATAAAGTCTTTGCAACTAAACAAGTAATTTTTTACTGTTCTCTCTGGAACTCAATCTACCGGAGAGATTCGATGCTGCGGCCATTCAGGCATCATTAACAAGATTTTTTGTCTGATTACTGATGGGTTTTTAATATAAAATCTAAACGAAGCGGAACAACAATATCTATTTGAATGTACGCTGTAATGCATTTATTAGTATAGGATATGATCAAGCAATATTTACAGTGATACCTGAGAGAGTTCTCATAATAACTTATAACAATGCGTTGACATATGAGATAAATGATCACATAACCACCGACCCATTACATACAATATATATTAGGGTGATTGTACAACGTTAAGTTAAGTTTCTGTATATAGGTATCCGTTTAATCATTGCTGACGCTATTATCACCATTAACGCAGGAAATGCAGCATATAGCATTGTTATTAATATTGACTGACTAACTAGCATAGCTAAAACAACAAACCCTAAGCTGGGCAAAATCAACCAAAATGTATATTCACTTGCACAGACTTTGAAGAAGCTACGCATAATAAATATAATAATGCCTGTAAGCATGAAGGCCATAAAAGCAGTTACGGCCCCAGAATAATAATTAAGTATAAAATTGGGATAAGAATAAAACACTTCAAATATAGGAGCAGAAACACCAAAACTCACTAACCAAACGAATGTACCAGCGATTAAACATCCAAAATTAAACGACCACAACTTCTTATTTATATTTACCACTAACGATCCTTATTTATTATTATTATTATGGCTATGTTCCCTTAAATTGTTGCTATACTGTATATAACATCA
>JASDWX010000023.1:25643-28769 GCA_041890515.1 Alteromonadaceae bacterium | reverse complement strand
TAATCAATTAGCTGAAAATATTTATTCGATACCATTCCTCATAATGTGCGTTAGAAAATTATTTATGAGGATTGGTATTACCTAAGAGTGAAACATGATATTAATGTTTCATTCTTTTTTTAAGGTCATTGTTCCTGGTAATTTATGGGGATATGACGCAACTTTATAATAAAGCGAAGTATGCGATGAGCAATGCAACAGTCTTAAATAATGTAGATCATAAAGATATTAAGGTTGATACAAGACCTGAATCTAACTTAAATGTAAATCGTTCGTTGATATACGCTACTGAAATAGGCGAATTACATAAAGAATTTCCCTTGGTTTTTCACAGGGATTCTGAAACAGGACTCACACAGTTACACGCGATATTGGGTTTGGAAAGAGATGAAAACTTGTTTGTGGGTGAAAATGGTTGGACAACTCGATTTGTTCCCGCATTACTCGCAAGAGGCCCATTTAGTTTAGGTTATAAAAAAGCGATTAAAGAAAATAACGGGCAACAAGATCCTGTTATTTGCATTGATATGGAAGATACTCGGGTAAATACCGAGCAGGGTGAGAATGTTTTTCTTCAATTTGGCGGCGAAGCACCTTATCTAAACTATGTAAAAAAAGCACTACAAACTATTGATAGTGGAATGCAATTTGATAAAACACTTTATACGCTAGTTAAGTCAATGGACTTGTTAGAACCGGTATCTATTAATATTAAACTCAGTAATATAGAAGAAGTGAATTTCACTGATTATTATACGGTTAACCAAGATAAACTCGCAAAACTCGATGGCGCTAATTTAGCTGAGTTGAACCAATATGGCGTACTAAGTTTGTTGTATTTTGTATTGTCGTCGATGGGGAATTTCCAAACATTGATAGCGCTAAAGAATGCAAAATCTGCAATGTATTAATCCTTTGTTGAAACTGTATCTTCTAACTAACGAAGGACGTGCATGATGACAATTACCAATCAACGCAAAACTGATACTAAAATTGTAGTAAAGGTTCTCGAAGAGATCACACCTCAAACGATCCCATATGATGAACTATTTTCGCATAACCAGCCTATTATTTTAAAAGGGTTAGTTAAAGACTGGCCGTTAGTGAAAGCTGGACAAGAATCAGCTCAGCAACCTTCTAATACTGTAATGGCTCAACTCGAGCAGCATTACAACAAACGTCCATTACTTGTTTATAAAGCTCCCGCTGAAAATAAAGCCCGTTTTGGTTACAATAAAAGCTGTACTGGCTTCAACTTCTCTAGCAACCGAAGCACCATTACCGACGTTTTTGATGCTATACGAAGCCAACTGTCTCAAGAAGAACATGATTATTTCTACATTAATTCACTCAGATTCGATGAAGGGTTCCCAGCCCTTAATCAAACGAATAAATTAGACTTTGATCATGCCGAATTTAAAAATAATCAGCCGGTGTCAAAAATCTGGTTAGGCACAGAGTCTGTTGCCGCCGCACACTTTGATCAACCAAAAAATATTGCCTGCTGTGTCGCGGGTAAAAGGCGTTTCACTTTATTCCCTCCTGATCAAGTCAATAATCTATACCCAGGACCGTTAAGTCCCACCCCAGGAGGTCAAGTGGTTACGTTAGCTGATCTCAGTAACCCAGATTTTAACCGCTTTCCCCGCTTAAAAGAGGCGCTTGATAATGCCTATGTTGCAGATCTTGAACCGGGTGATGGTCTATATTACCCCAGTATGTGGTGGCATGAAGTAGAAGCTTTTGATCGTTTTAATGTCATGGTGAATTATTGGTGGATGGAAGCAGAACCTTATTTAGGCAGCCCAATGGACGCATTAATGCATGCCATGATGAGCGTTAGAGATCGCCCTACAAAAGATAAAAAAGCATGGAAAGCATTATTCGATTACTACATTTTTGGTGATAGCGAAAATGTACGCGCACATTTACCACCCGAAAGTCATGGCGCATTAGCCAAAATTGACGAAAATCAAGCGAGACAACTGGGTGCAATGTTGAGAAACAACCTCAATCGTTAATATAAAAATAACATAATACTTACACAAAACTAAAATTACATTAGCGCTAATGCTTAAGCTAAGAGACAAAATATAATGACTGATTCAAAAACTAAAGTAGTTATCGCAGGTGGTGGAACCTCTGGTTGGCTTAGCGCATATAGCTTAGTATCTCGCCTTGGCAATGTATTAGATATTACCCTAGTAGAATCTGATCAAATTGGCACTATCGGTGTAGGTGAAGCGACAATCCCAACTATACAAGCTTATCATCACTTGATCGGTATCGATGAGCAAGAATTTATGTCGGCGACACAAGCAACGTTCAAATTAGGTATTCAGTTTGAAGATTGGGGCCAGAAAAAAGACAGTTACTTTCACTCTTTCGGTGAAATTGGTCAGCGCTCTTGGATGGCAGAATTTCATGAGTTTTGGATGGAAGCTAAAGCACAAGGTTTTGGTGGAAGCCTCGAAGATTATTGTCTTGAACTAAAAGCAGCCAAAGCGAATAAGTTTGCCAAACAAGTAGGCAAAAAAACTGTTAATTATGCTTATCATTTCAATGCTACCGCATATGCCACCTTCTTACGAAGCAAAAGTGAAACGGCAGGCGTTAAGCGTGAAGAAGGTTTTATAGAACAAGTAATAAAAGATGAAACAGGCAATATTACCTCATTAACTTTAGGTGATGGAAAAGAGATTACGGGGGATTTTTTCATCGATTGCACAGGGTTCAAAGCGCTACTCATTGGAGCAAGTCTTGACGTTGGTTATCAAGATTGGAGTCATTATTTAGCGGCAGACAGTGCGATTGCCGTGCAAACAAAAGCAGTAGAAGAACCAAGACCTTATACTCAAGCTATGGCTCACTCCGCTGGCTGGCAATGGCGAATTCCCCTGCAAAATCGTGTCGGTAACGGCATTGTTTATAGCAGCAAGTTTTTATCTGATGACGAAGCCCGCACTACATTGATGGGAAATCTAACCGGAGAACCTATTACCGAACCCAGACAATTGCGTTTTACTACGGGGCGACGCGAAAAAGCTTGGCATAAAAACTGTGTTGCTGTTGGTTTATCGAGCGGCTTTTTAGAACCCTTAGAGTCAACCAGTATTCACCTTGTTA
>JASDWX010000023.1:7206-25633 GCA_041890515.1 Alteromonadaceae bacterium | reverse complement strand
AATGTTCCCCTTTGGCGGAAATACAGCGTTACTCGCTGATCAATATAATCGTGAGGTCAAGTTAGAAGCTGAAACCATTCGTGATTTTATCATCCTTCATTATCACTTAACCGCCCGTGACGACAGCCCGTTTTGGGAGCATTATCGAACCATGGAAATTCCTGAATCGTTGGCGCATCGAATGGCACTCTTTAAAGAAAATGGTTATGCATGGCTTGATGATGTTGGCTTATTTAGAGTGGATTCTTGGGTGCAAGTAATGATGGGGCAAGGCATTATGCCTGAGCAGCATCATAAAGGAAGCTGTGTTCTGCCTACTGAAGGGTTAAAAGAGCAAATGACAGCACTACGAAATAGGGTTGCAAACGCGGTTGCACAATTACCACAACATTCAGATTTTATTAAAAAATACTGTCCCGCTAAAAGTAACTAATTGAGCAAAAGTAGATGTTACTTAGCGGAGCATAAATGATTAATAACTGAATTCAATGGATATTAGAAGATAAAATGAAAACGAAAATTGTGATTGTTGGTGGTGGTACAGCAGGTTGGTTAACGGCAGGTATTATTGCTGCTCGTCATTATATAAAAGATTCACCAATGCAAAATACTGAGGTTACCCTTGTGGAATCGCCAGATGTTAAAAATTTAGGCGTTGGTGAAGGCACTTGGCCAACCATGAGAGATACTCTTCGTCAAATTGGTATTTCCGAGCGGGAGTTTCTCTCTTGTTGTGACGCGAGTTTTAAACAAGCGTCTAAATTTGTCGGTTGGTCTCAGGGGAAAAGTGAGCATTATTATCATCCTTTTACAGCACCTTCAGGTTACGGCGGCGTTAGCATGGCGGATCATTGGTCAGCGTCATCTAAAGATATAGATTTTGAACGTTGGGTTTGTGCACAAGGGGCTATTTGTGACAAAAACCTTGCGCCTAAACTTCCACAAATGCCTGAATATGCTTTTAGTTTGAATTATGGTTATCACCTTAATGCGGGTAAGTTTGTTAAAATGCTTCACCAACATTGTATTGATAAACTAGGTGTTAACTATATACAGGGGCATGTTGAGCAGGTTGTTCCAGCAGAAAATGACGATATAGCTTCACTTATATTAACGAGTGGTGAACAAATATTGGGTGATTTGTTCATCGACTGCAGTGGCTTTGCTGCTATTTTAATTGGCAAACATTACCAAATCCCTTTTAAGTCACAGCAACATATTTTGTTTAATGACACGGCATTAGCGGTTCAAGTAGAGTATGTTGATATTCAAACGCCTATCGCTTCATGTACCGTTGCAACCGCTCAAAACAGTGGTTGGATTTGGGATATTTCGCTACAAAATAGGCGAGGGATAGGGCATGTTTTTTCGAGCGATTTTATAACTTCAGAAAAAGCCGAAGAGGCGTTACAAAGCTATGTGAAAAATGATCCCTTGCTTAATTCACAAAATATCACACCTCGAAAAATTAAGTTTACGCCAGGTCATAGAGAAAAATTCTGGCATAATAACTGTGTAGCTATTGGTGTTTCAGCCGGTTTTGTTGAACCTTTAGAAGCTACTGCTTTGGTATTAATTGAAAAATCAGCAGAGTGGATCAGTCAGCAACTTCCACGAGATGTTAGTGCCATGCAAGTTTTGGCGAAAAGGTTTAATCATTTAACCTTGCAAAGATGGCAAGAAATCATCGATTTTCTTAAGTTACATTACCTACTTTCGAAACGAACAGATAGTGCATATTGGCAAGCACATCAACAAGTAGAGTCAATTCCCGAAAGTTTACAGGAATCATTGCAATTATGGCGTTCACAAGCGCCAGGGCTTTATGAAAGTAATCAACGGTTTGAACTTTTTTCGTCGGCCAGTAAACAATATGTCTTGTATGGTATGGGCTTTAATACAATGACGCAGACATTAGATCAGAAAGAAGTTTCGTTAATAAAACGTCTACGAAATGAAACGCGTAATACGACTGAGCAATTGTTCAATGCCTTACCAACGAACAGGGAGTTTCTAACTAAAATAGGGCAAAAGTAAATAAAGTTATTTATGAATAGACGCTCGTTTATTCATATAATCACGGGCTAATATAGCTATATTAGCCCGTTTTCTCTGCAGACCTGAGCGATTTCACATGATTTTTTCTCAGTCTTTTAGCTTTTCAAAGATAATAGAAAAACCGGCTCCCAAAAAACACCCCAAAGTACCGACGAAGAGAAAATAGATATTTTTAATATGTGGATCTGATGGACGCGTAAACCTTTTATCGGGGTCTTATCAACTTTTGTATAAACACTGAAGTCCTGAATATAACCCATTGAAAGAAAGTAATTGATTGTCTTATCTCTTTTCCAACAAATAAAAACCACCAGGAAATAAAGGACGCCGATTTTGTTGCATAAAAAACCGATTTATTCTTAACACAATATTGGGAAATGTAATTATAGTAAATCAACAGTTACAGCAGAACCTAATGTTTCAGGGATGAGTAAAAATAATGAAACTGCATTGCTATAACGTCTATTTAAAAAGAGTTAATTATCATGCGTAAAATTAGAATGGGTATGGTTGGCGGCGGAAAAGGCGCTTTTATTGGTGCTATTCATCGTATAGCCGCACAACTAGACAATCAAATAGAGCTCGTTTGTGGGGCGTTTAGTTCTGATCCAGACAATGCAGTTTCATCAGGTAAATCACTGTATTTAGACGAAGATAGATGCTACCGCTCTTACCAAGAAATGTTTGAGAAAGAAGCAAAGCTTAGTGTTGATAAACGTATGGACATGGTGTCTATAGTTACCCCGAATCATCTCCACTTCCCTGTGGCTAAAATGGCGCTTGAATACGGTTTTCATGTGATGTCTGATAAACCGGCAACGGTTGACTTAGCCCAAACGTTGGCGTTGAAAAAAATTATTGAACAAACGGGCTTGTTGTACGGATTAACACATACCTACACGGGTTATCCGATGATAAAAGAAGCGAAAGCGCGAATTAAACATGGGCAGCTTGGAAAAATTAAAAAGATTGTTGTTGAATATCCACAAGGGTGGTTAGCACATAAAAAAGATGAAGGCAGTAAACAAGCTACATGGCGCTTAGATCCTACTAAATCAGGCATTAGTTGTTGCATGGGCGACATTGGCGTGCACGCTGCAAACCTAGCAGAATACGTAACAGGCCTTGCGGTCACTGAAGTTTGTGCTGATTTATCGACGAGTGTTACCGGACGAGTACTTGATGATGACGGCACTGTATTACTGCGTTTTAACTCAGGTGCACAAGGTGTTTTACTGGCGAGCCAAATTTCAGTGGGTGAAGAGAACAGCCTTAAATTACGTATATACGGTGAAACCGCCAGTATTGAATGGTCACAACTTGAACCCAACAGTGTTTGGATGAAGTTTACAGATAAACCGAGTCAGTTGATCCGTGCAGGCGTCGGAGAAATGAATGCTATTACACAAGCAAACATGAGAACGCCAGCAGGTCATCCAGAAGGTTATCTAGAAGCTTTCGCTAATATTTATACGCAGTTCTCATATCAAATACGCAGTAGGTTATTTCCTAGTAGTGATAATACAAATACTAACGACCTAGTCAGCATTAATGAGGCAGCGATGAATGATGTACCAGGCATAGAATCTGCCATAAGAGGTATGGCATTTATAGAAAATGTTGTGGCTGCAAGCCAATCTGACTTGAAATGGCACCCGTTTTTAGTAGTACCACAAAACATTACTGTTCCAAACAAACTCAAAAAGTCATAAGGAGAATTTCATGGTAAATGCAATGCAAAAGATTAAAGGCCCTGCGATTTTTCTAGCACAATTTATTGGCGATGAAGCTCCATTTAATGACTTGCCATCATTATGTCAATGGGCTGCGAGTCTAGGATATAAAGGTATTCAATTACCCACAGACCCTAAACTTATCGACTTATCCAAAGCGGCAATAAGCCAAAACTATTGTGATGAAATAACGGCAATAGTTGCTGAAGCCGGGTTAGTGATCACTGAGCTTTCAACACACCTTCAAGGTCAACTTGTCGCCGTTCATCCTGCTTATGATAAAATGTTCGATGGCTTTGCTCCTGAAGCGTTACGAAACAATCCTTTAGCGAGAACTGAATGGGCGATAGAACAGCTAAAGTGTGCGGCTAAAGCGAGTAAAAGACTTGGTTTAAAAGCTCATGCTACTTTTTCAGGTGCATTGCTGTGGCACACCTTTTATCCATGGCCGCAAAGACCACCCGGTTTAGTTGAATTAGGTTTTGAAGAATTAGCTCATCGTTGGTTACCGATACTTGATGCATTTGATGATGCGGGTGTAGATGTCTGTTATGAATTACATCCTGGAGAAGATTTGCACGATGGCGCAAGCTTCGAACGTTTTCTTGAAGCGGTAAACCATCACCCAAGGGCTAATATATTATATGACCCGAGTCACTTTGTTTTACAGCAATTAGATTACCTTGCTTTTATCGATATATATCATGAGCGCATAAAAGCTTTTCATGTCAAAGATGCTGAGTTTAATCCATCAGGTCGCAGTGGTGTTTATGGTGGTTATCAATCTTGGCAAGATAGACCGGGGCGTTTTCGATCATTAGGTGATGGCCAGATTAACTTTAAAGCTATTTTTAGCAAGCTGACTCAATATGGTTTTAGTGGTTGGGCAGTGCTTGAATGGGAGTGTTGTATCAAACATCCTGAAGATGGTGCCAAAGAAGGGGCAGTATTTATAGCTGAACATATTATTAATCCCACCGAAAAAGCCTTTGATGATTTTGCAGCAGTAACCACAGACACTAATGTTAATAAAAGCCTTTTAGGTCTTTTACCCGATGAATTAAGTAAGGATCAAAACAATGACCGTTAGTAAAACAATCACCGAAAAAGATTCATCACGGATATTTATCATCTGTTGTTTGGCTTTACTCGTTACTTCAATGACCTTTGCAATTCGAGCCGGTATTTTAAGTCAGCTTGGCACTGAGTTTGCGCTTAACGACGGACAGCTCGGCTGGGTAAACGCCATGGCATTTCTTGGTTTTCCTGTCGCTATGATGATAGGAGGCGCATTATACAATACCCTTGGTGCGAAAAGGCTGTTATTGATTGCCTTCATATGTCACTTAGTCGGACTATTATTAACGATATCTGCTGAAGGTTTTTGGGGCTTACTCATTTCTACTTTCTTTATTGGTTTTGCTAATGGAGCAGTAGAAGCTGGTTGTAACCCACTCATCGCAGAAACTTACCCTAAAAACAAAACGACAATGTTGAATAAATTTCATGTTTGGTTCCCTGGTGGAATTGTCGTTGGTGCGCTAATTTCAAAAGCAATGACCGATGCAGGTTTAGGCTGGCAATTACAAATATCGGTCATGTTAATTCCAACAATTTTATATGGCTTGATGACCTTAAAACAACACTTCCCTGAGATTGAACGCATCAAAGGATCCACCCGTGACAATGTAAAAGCATTATTTTCTCCATTATTCATTTTTATGGCGATTTGTATGACGCTAACAACTACCGCGGAATTAGGCACACAACAATGGATCGAAAGAATTTTGGGCGCGTCTGGTGCATCGCCAATGCTAATCATGGCATTAATTACTGGATTAATGGCCGTTGGTCGCTATTTTGCTGGCCCCGTTATACATCGTCTTAACCCTGTAGGTGTACTTCTTTTTTCTGCGATTGTCGCCACATGTGGAATATATGCAATGAGTATTGCTACGGGTTCTTCAGTCTATATTGCCGCTATTTTATTTGCCATAGGCGTCATGTACTTTTGGCCAACCATGGTTGGGTTTGTTGCCGAAAACATACCAGAAAGTGGTGCTTTGGGTATGTCGATGATAGGTGCTGCAGGGATGTTTGCCTTAAGTTTATGGAATCCTGTTATTGGCCACTGGATAGACAGTGCACGTGAGAAAGCTAATGCTTCCGTTATTGCAGGCATTGACCCTGATCTTGCTGCAGGTCAGAGTGTACTTGCAAATCTAGCGGTATTTCCCGCAATACTCATTATCGCTTTTACACTTTTGTACTTTTATATGAATAAAAAAAAGTCACCGACTGAAGTGACTACTGAACGTAGTTAAAGACAAAATTAAAGCATCAATTAAGGGGGAGTTTGTTATGAAAAATGATAATGCATCGACAACTGCATCAGCGTCAATAAGAACGAATGAAAAATCTAGACGACATTTTCTGAAAGGTTTTACCACTATGTTGGGCGGTGTTGCCGTTGGTTCGCTGGTAACAGGAAATGCTATTTCTGTTGCGATGGCCTATGTGCCAAGCAATGACAATATGCTAACTGACGGTAAAATCTTTAATAAAAATCAATTGGTATTACTTAAGCAAATTTGTTCAATTGTTATTCCTAAAACCGATACATTAGGCGCAGCAGAAGTTGATACCCATGGTTTTATTGATAATCAACTTTATCATTGTCACACCAAAGAAGACCAAAATACGGTGCTAGCACTATTAACACTGATTGATAGTCGTGCTAAACAGCAGGGATCAAATTCATTTATCAAGTTGACTGCAAAGCAACAGTTTCAACTGTTGACTGAACTTGATTTAGGAGAGCACAGTTTTGATCAAATTCAGCGTGCAGATTTTAAGTTGTTGAAACAATATATTTGTTTTGGATATTACACCTCTGAAGTTGGAGCCACACAAGAGTTACGTTATGACCCAGTTCCGGGCGGATTTAAAGGTTCAATACCGTATAAAAAGTCTGATCCAACTTGGGCAACGCGTGGTTTATTTAATTAAGTAATCGACATAACAACTTCTTTGGTATGAGAAAATAAAAATGAAAGAACAAGTATATATAAATAAAAGCAGTGAAGTTTATGATGCGATTGTTATTGGCTCAGGAATTTCAGGTGGCTGGGCAGCAAAAGAGTTTTGTGAACGTGGTTATAAAACGCTGATGATAGAGCGTGGCGGTGTTGTTGAACATCGCAAAGACTATTCGGGGGAAAATACGCCATTGTGGAAACAAGAACATCGTGGGAAAGTGGAAAATATTTTAGTCGATCAGCAACATAATATCCAAAAGCAATGTTACGCTTTTGGTAATGCGACCAAGCAACTTTTCGGCAATGATCGAGACTTACCTTATACTACTAAACCTGGTACTGAATTCTCTTGGATACGCGGGAATATGCTCGGTGGAAAATCGTTATTATGGCACCGACAAACCTATCGTTTAGGTGAATATGACTTTAATGCTAACAAGCTCGATGGATATGGTAATGACTGGCCAATTCGCACTAAAGATATTGAAAAATGGTATTCACATGTTGAGATACATGCAGGTATAAGTGGATCTAAAGAAAACTTACCTAATTTACCCGACAGCGAATTTTTGCCACCTTTTGAAATGATGGCACCAGAGAAGGCAATAAAAGCAAAATTTGCTGAGTTATATCCCGAACGACCTTTAATTATGGGACGAACGGCTCATTTAACAAAACCTTCAAAATTACATATATCACAAGGGCGCGTTCAATGTCAGGCGCGTAATGAATGCCATGCAGGTTGTTCTTATGGTGCTTATTTCTCTACCCAAAGCTCAACATTACCTGCTGCAGCAAAAACAGGTAATTTACACATCGCGCCTAACAGCGTAGTACATAGTCTTATTTATGATGAAAAAACTAATCGTGTAAAAGGTGTACGCGTAATTGATAACATTGATTTAAGTGAACGCGAATATTTTGCTAAAGTCATTTTTGTTTGTGCATCTACTATTGGCTCAACACAAATCTTGATGAACTCTACCTCGAAAAAGTTTCCTAATGGTATTGCTAATAGCTCGGGTGTGCTTGGCCATTATTTAATGGATCACAATTATAATTCGGTCGCTTCTGGTGATATTGATGGTTTTGAAAACGAGTATTATTCAGGCCGAAGACCTTCAGGCCTTATGATGCCTAATTTCTATTATAAGCCAGATCCAAAACGTGGCTTCTTAAGAGGTTATGCGCTAGGAGCTAGTGCCTACCGAGAGGGATGGGATTCACAACAACATCAAGATGGTTTAGGTGTTGAATATAAAAATAAAATAAAACAAGCGGGTAAATGGCGTTTTGGTCTATATGCACAAGGTGAAATGTTACCAAGATTTGAAAATCAAATGCGTCTGCATCCAACATTAAAAGATAAATGGGGTATTCCTCAAATCGAGTTCGATGTTCGTTATACAGAAAACGAACAGTTAATGATGGAGGATGCAGCAGAACAATCTATTAAGATGTTAAAAGCTGCCGGATTGAAGAATGTATCTGGCAGGTCTACACACCGTCCTCCAGGTATCGCAATTCATGAGTTAGGTACCGCGCGAATGGGACGTGATCCAAAGACATCGATTTTGAATGGCTTTAATCAAAGTCATGATATACCTAATTTATTTGTGACTGACGGTGCGAGTTTTTGTTCTTCAGCCGTTCAAAACCCTAGTTTAACCTTTATGGCATTAACCGCGAGAGCGGTTGATTATGCCGTTAAAGAAGTAGCCGCTAAACGTATATAGCATTTATCACTGAATTTAAAAAGTATTCAAGCCAATAGGAAGAATAATGAAACGATTAACATTAATAACATGGGTAACTATGGTGTGCTTTTTCAGCATGTCGTGTACTTCTCACGTTAATAAAGATAACCCTACACAACAATATAAAAACAAGTTAATCCCTAAAGTTAGTGTGCAGTTATGGTCAGTAAAAAATGAGCTTAAAAACGACTTTGAAGGTACTTTAACTAAATTAGCCGCAATGGGGTTTGACGGTGTTGAATTTGCGGGAGATTTTGGACCTTACAAAGATAATGCTAAAGGACTTAAAAGCTTTTTAGATAATTTAGGATTAGAAGTCAGTGCTGCACATGCTAATTTTAACGTCTATGAAGATAATTTTTTTGAACAAACCGTGGCTTATTATAAAGCTTTAGGCATTGATACGTTAATCATTCCTTGGGATGAGAGAGCGTGGAATTCAGATGAAGTGGATAACTTTATCACTGACTTAAACCTATTATATACTAAGCTGACAGCGGAAGGCTTTCGTTTTGGCTTTCATAATCACGACCAAGAATTTAATGCCTATAAAGGCTCAACATTCTGGGATCACATTGCCATATCAACCCCTAAAGATTTTGTGTTACAAATGGATGTTGGTTGGGTGACACTTGCTGAAAAAGACCCTGTAGAATATATCAATCGTTATCCTAACCGTACATTGACCACTCATATCAAAGCAAAATTACCAAAAGACATAGCTGCTAAAATGGCAATTAATGGCAAACGACAGATTGTTGGGGATGATGTCACTGATTGGGATAGCGTATTAAAAGCAGATATAATGGTTGGTGGTACAAAGTGGTTTGTTATAGAACAAGAAGAATATCCTGATGGGTTAACGCCATTAGCAGCAGTTAAATTGTCAAAGCAAGGTTTAGATAAGGCGATAAGCAACTTATAATCTGTAGACTAGGTCAGTGTATAACTTGGTCTAGTCTCCTTAATAACCGAAAGTCATATATGCTTATCTATCCTCTATTGATATAAAGTTAATGGTATTAAATTATATATTGGATATTACAGAGGCGTTTCCATAATAAACTGTCAGCATTTGCAGCGAATGGGTGAGTAATCTGCATGGGCGTTAGAATAGACGATATCCTTCATGTTGTAGATTTTGATAGTGATATGAGCGAGTCATTTGAAACACCAAGACGGAACAAGTTTTTATGTTTACTGATGAGGAGCTCCGAACAGCAGAAAACGATATAGGTTTATCTGATTCGGCTGAGTGGTCTTGTGACGTTGTTACTAGTGGTAAACATTATTTAGGCGATGGCGTAAATGATCATTGGATGAGTTGTTATCGCTATAACGGTCAACATGTATGATGCAATGCCTAGCACTTTCGTGAATTAACCTCTGTTGAAGAGTAAGATCTGCAGCCTTGGATGACGGGAATGAAGCCGTGCTTACTCAGTATTAAAACTCCCGGAGAATAGACTTTATCTTGAGGGGCTGTAGCATTTACCTAAGCCCATATAGGAGAGTTTAAGCTTTACTAAGATGGGCTTGTGTTTGAAGCAAAACAACAAGTTCCTACTATTGAAATACCTGAAGTAAAAATGTGGCAGGATAAAAAAGCACAAGCGCCATAATTTATTAAGTATAAAAACGAAGTACGGGCTTTATGTATAACTTCTCGTTAGCGAGTCTAACATTTCGCTTCAAAACTAACTTTTAATACTTAAGCTGACATTGTCATCAGGAAGTGATTTTTTATTTTCCGATTTATTGTTAGCACTAACAACATAGCGGTTAGCTTCTGCCTCATCGTCGTTGAAATCCTCTGAGGCCAAACCCCTTCAGTTCTCACCTGATATTCCAACGTTAACACCAAAGTCTTTAAACGGTAGTTTTTGTGTTGTTTTCAATAGCAATTTCTGTAGCAACTTTAGGGCTTTTTTCCCCGTGATCAGTATCGGCAAATGGTGAGCTTATGCTAAACATCATGTAATAAATAAGGCAGTAACTAGATTTTTCATTTGGGTAATCCCGTTGTTTTAATTAAATTAAACGTGTATTTGCTTTTATTATTTGACGTGATTATTTAAGGCCATGCTCGGTATATTCACCTTTTACAATAAGTTGAACAGTGACAGGGGAGTCAGAGGTGTTTTTCCAATACCAACCATGAGAACCCGCAAATGGTGCTGTAAAACTACCTTTCATTTCACTTATTACCGCGATTGCATAACTTTCAAAATAGCCGGTAGTATCGCCGTTGGGTTCACCATGTAAATCAAAATATAATGCTGAACTATCTGTTATCCATTCGTATTTCAGTTTTTGGTATTGCGCCATGGTAAATTTGTATTCAACACCACGTCCAGCAGGAACAGTTACTTCAATTGTTGCTGTCGAACTTTTTGGTTTTTCTGACACTGCTTTTAAAGAAGGAGGAGTAGACGTTTCCGTGTTGACATTGTGAAAAACAGTTAAGCCCATTTTGTGACCAATTCCAGTAGGATCGATGTTGTATTCAGCAGGCAATATAATGATAAAAAGTGTGATGGCTGCGAATATTAAACTGAACATTGTGTATGTTATCAGCGAAGAATTCGTTAATGTTATAGTTTGCGGCGTTGTTTTTATCATCGTTTTATCTCTTAAAATAGGTACAAAGTGGGTTAGTAAAAATTGACTAAATTAGTTAATGAAATAGCCTGTCAGTTGAAAACCGATCAGCATAAATCCTGCACTCATCAACAAGCAGTTCGTGTTTGTCGCAAAGCGAATAAAACTATGATGCATACGCCAAAAATTAATCATTAATAATATGAAGGCCAAGGCGGTAAACTGGCCTAATTCAACCCCTACGTTAAAGGCAATTAAATTTGTAATTAAACCCTCATCAGGCAGTTGAAATTCTTGTAACTTTGTTGCCAAACCCAAGCCATGAAAAAGACCAAAAATTAACACGACTAATTTAGCATTGGGTGACTTACCAAAAAGCCGGTTAAAGCCACCTAAATTATCAAAGCCTTTATAGACAACGGACAAACCTATAATGGCATCAATTAAATAGGCGTTAACTTGAATATCGCTTATTACACCGAACAGCAACGTTAAACTGTGACCCAGCGTAAACATACTGACATACAACAAAACATCTCTGCTTCTATATAAAAAGAAGAGTACACCCACAAGGAATAATAAATGGTCATATCCCGTTACCATGTGCTTAGCACCTATATATAAAAAAGGAATGATTTGTACGCCAGTATTTTGCTGCAAAAAGGCACGAGTACTTTCATCTACACCGTGGGCAAAGGCTTCAATAGGCAAAAATATAGCAATTAGAGCGAGGAGGCTAAATAAGCCGTATCGCTGGGAATGATTAAACATTAACTGTTTCCTTTGTGTTGGACTTTCCAGCTTTCACTAGACAGTTGTGGTTCATAATAATACGTTTTCTTAAACTTAGCAGGTGATCCCCGCCTTTATGTGAGTGATGTTTTTACGATTGTAAAACATTTCTATAAAATTAAATATCTCAGCTTTCGTTTCCCTCTCCGCCTCCAGCACTCGATATAGCAACAGTTGTTAGTTGTTGTGGAGTAAAAGTGCCATACTCCCAGTGTGCTAGACCTAAACGCATATTAATAGCTACGTTTGTGAATATTTCAATTTTCCCTTTGACGCCAAGCCTTATCGATTCAAGATCAATGGGCATTTTTACTTTATAAGTTGTATCGAATTATGGGGACAAGACAGAAGAATCTATGGGGCTAGGAGTAGCCATAGTTGGTATTGATATTGTGAAATTATTTACAACCTCACCATGATCATGTTTTGCCAATTCAAAAGAAAAATTATCTGTTAAATTAACTCCTATTCTAAAAGCAATCGAATCGCTTCTTAAAGACGAGTTATCTTTTTTCTCTGAGACTTTCGTTTGTAACGAAGAATTACCTTTATTGTTAGATTGACCAACTAAAAATTCTGCTGTGATAGTTAATTCTGTACAAGCGAATAAAGGGAATGAAAGCAAAACGATCCCTGTGATAAATTTTTTCATATAACTCCAATTGAATTGGAAACTTAGCATGAGAGAACAACCAAAAATCTTATGATGGAAACTAATCATTAGTGTTCATCCGATAAATTTAATTCGCGTTAATATAGATGATTTCAGTACTTTATAAACTATAAATATTCAATTTTTGTCATCACTTGGAATTATCTAAGCCCCTGAGTAATATGACACGAAGATGTCATTAAAAAATATATGGCAGAAGAATAATGATTAATGCCTGTAATCCATAGAGGGGCTATTAATGACGGATTAACATCAACACAATATTATCAATTAAAGTCATGATTAGTAAATAAACAGTTAGTTTTTCAATCGGTAAAACACTTATAATATAATTAGCAACTACCGAAAAAATTTCCTAACCTGACAATGTTCACTTTAGTTCGTTATTGACTTAGGAATATGATATTACTGTTGGTGTATGAGCCCCGTATCTTCTCTCTCAAAACCATGACATATATACCCACTTATCGGCCGTTTTTTCTTGGTGATTTGATGAAAATGCTCATAACCAACTGAAAATGCAAATGGGTTCGCATTATAGTCTGCATAAGACTGATCACTGCCATTTTTAGCCTCTCTTGCGCCAGCAGCAAAGGAACTTAAAAAATCATCTCTATGGTTGATTATAATGGTTATACCATTTCCTGTTTCAACAAGTTCTAGTGCGCCTAATGCAATATATTTATCAACGACTGCGGCATTGAAATTACCACTGTATTGTTCAGTTTCAATATCATAAGAAACGAGAGAAGCATTAGTTGCTTCCATTAAAGAGACAAATAACGTTCTAACTTTTTTTGAGATCATACTCTATTCCTTTTTACATCAAATGTGGTCATGCTTGGCGTCGCTAAATAGTCATTATAAAGTAAGGTCGGCATCACTTTACCTTTCAGTCTCTATTTTTTAAACGTTAAGTTAAAGACGCTTATTTATTTACTGTGTATTTATTCCTACTTATTTACGCGTTCAAAATGGACCACTAGCAATGGTGCTACTAATATTGTAGCATCGATATAGTGATTGTTAAGGATAAATTATGCTGATACCTATACCAGGAAGACAAGTGAGAGGTTCTTCAACAGGCAAGCCGATTATGGCGCTACTCGATTTACTGGGTCGAACATGGGCTTTGGGTATTGTTTGGCAATTGAATCAAGGCAGTGCGACGTTTAGAGAGTTACAGCAACGCTGTGAGCAAATTTCGCCAAGCTTATTAAACACCCGTTTAAAAGAATTAAAAGTTTTACAACTGGTTGAATCCACGCCGAGTGGTTATCAATTAACGATAACAGGGCAAGCGTTTTTTTCAATCGTTTCTCCACTCGGAGAATGGTCACTACTCTGGGCTAGCCAAATTAAAAAGGACAAAGTATGAGTTTGACATACGCGAATATGCCGCTTGACCGGTGCAGTAATCAACGTAAAAATAAACGCTGGTTAGCATTAGAATTTAATCATCAAGAAACATTGTTTTGCGTTATCAATGACGGCATGAGTCTTTTTTCTCACGATAATACTTTTACACCCATCTACTTAACTAAATTACAACTTGATAGCTTATCTATTGATAGCTGCATTTATATGGGGAAAGGGTCTTTGGACAAAGCGCCGGGATCAGCAGAATCTACAAACGTTAGTTCTTTGTTTACTGTAGATTTTGAAAAGTTACGCTTTTCGACACAAGAGCAATTACTTATTTTAGGTCAGTGGCAAAACCTTCGTGAAGCAACACCTCACTTAACTTTAATAGATGCATCAATTCAAGCATTAGGCAAAGCCTTGGTGTACTGGCATTCAACACATCTGTATTGCGGTAAGTGCGGTAACGCAAGTAGATCGGTAAATTCAGGACACGCTAGACGCTGTACTGAATGTCGTAACATGTCGTTTCCACGAACAGACCCTGCAGTGATTATGCTGGTGGAACATATGTTTCCAGATGGAATCGCACGTTGTTTATTAGGGCGTCAGGCAAGCTGGAAAGCCGGCATTTATTCTACGTGAGCAGGGTTTGTCGATCCAGGCGAAACGCTAGAAGAAGCAGTCATAAGAGAAGTTTCAGAAGAAACGGCTGTGATCGTGGAAAATCCTCAATACATAACGTCTCAGCCGTGGCCATTTCCAGCTTCCGTTATGTTAGGTTTTACTGCCGTTGCGACATCAATCCATATTGATATTAGTAAAGACGACATAGATGATTGCCAATGGTTTCTCGAGAACAATTAGCAGGGCTTTATGCGGGTACTCAACCTCCTACTAAAACAGATAATGCTATTGATACAAATATAAAGAAACATGAATATAGGATAGGTAGTGGTTATTCTATTTCATCTTATTTAATCACCGCATGGAAAAATAAAGAGATTGGTCAATATTAACAGTCTTAGTGTGTGAATTGAGCGTTATCGCTCAATTGAAGACAACGAATAAATTAAAGTAATAATTCGCTTTTTATCCTTTAGGACAGTTTCTGTTTTTATTTTTTCTGTCTTCACTGGGGCTGTTTTTATTGTAGATCTACATTCATGTATATAACTTTTCAGCTTTAACATTTTATGACGCTAATGATTTGCGCAAAAACAACCTATAAAGACGCAATGAAAAAGTTGTTTTTGCCTAGAGCTTTTTCAAATTAACGATAATTTTTAAACAGCGAGTAATAAGTCGCATTGAAGGTTTTAAGTCGCAGTGGTACTATTGAGTTTAGATAATGAGTAATACGAAATGAGTAGTATATCCTACGAATGCTATTACTATAATTTAGGTATATCATCCTATTGATATTTTCATTATATTGATAAGAGATTACAACCTAATTTACCAACCTACTTGAATTCTTAATAATTAAAAACTTATGTCCAAAAACACTTTTACACCTGAATTACTTGAACAACACTTTACCAAAAACGAATGGAAAAAAGGCTCGAGAATCTTTAATGATAAGGGCGTTAAAACCTGCGCCCTTGATGGTGAAATAATCCGCGGTGTAGTTTTTAGTGAACGCTCACGACAAGAGAGTTATTTAACACGCTTGGTCTTAAATATTAAGAATGATGGTATTGCCAGTTACTGTGATTGCTATGTCGGTCGCGACTGTAAACATGGTGCAGCCTTGGCACAATGTTTTATTCATGAACAGTTTGACAGAAATAGTATCGCCACCTCTGAAAAAGTGATTGATAAATGGCTTAGCCGCTTTCAAGCTCAACCAAGTAGATACCAGCCAAATAGCCAACAAAAATCATTATTATACTTTTTGAAACCTAACAGTTATAACGAAGACGATTATTTTACGTTAGGGATAAAGTCAGCACGACCAAAAAATAGTGGTGGTTGGAGTAGCTCGCTTGGCAGCGAATTTTCTGCAAGCTCTTTAATCAATAGTGCTTATGCTAATAATAATGACGTCTCTGTGCTTACAGAACTAATTCGAACGAATCAATATGGCGATAACATTAAGTACTTTGATTTATTTGAGCAAATAATAAAAACGAATCGCTGTTTTTGGCAAACAAGTTACGACTTGAGCGAAGCGATTTCGTTGGGTGACCCATTAGAAGCACAGTGGAAATGGATACCACTTGATAACAAGTTGCATACTTTACAGCTTGTATTTGAGAAACCTTCTTCAAGTATTTTGATTATTAAAGCTCAACCACTTTGTTATTATGATGAAGAAAAAAACTGTTTTGGTAAAATCAATACAAATACCCAATGTAATTTTGAAGCAGACTTACTCAATTCCCCTATTTTTGAAGAAGATAAATTGCCTTGGGTAATGAATAAGCTCTCAATGTCTTTAGGAGATGCCGTAAAAAGACTCCCTAAGCCAAAAACAGAATTCTCACAAGAACTAACAAAGCCCGACGTGTATTTGCACTTTTCTACACCTAGAGAAGTTGATCCACAATCTGGCTTTGTAAAAGTAAATTTTTCCTACAAAGGAAATTTAGTTAATCCGCATAATGAGAGTGTTACGGTTACCCCATCAAAATCAAGCGCGAGTGAGTTAGAAAACGATAGCGAGAAAAAAGTAAAACTCTATCGAGATTTGGCCTATGAACAAACCGTTATTGATAAACTGACCTCGTTAAAGTTTACCTCTCAACCTAAGCCAAAACGTTATACTTTTACCAATGAAGATTATTTGAACAAAGATAAAGTCCCTAAGTATTCCATGTTGATGCAAGGTCGCTATCTTTGGCATCACTTTTTACATCAAGAAGTACAATTACTCAAAGATTTGGGCTGGAATATTAGCTTTACGGATGACTTTTATTACAAAGCCCTGTCAACAGATAGTGTTTTTGATGCAGAAGTCATTCAAACCGATGATCATGATTTTTTCTCATTAGGGTTAAACTTAACCATTGATGGGAAAAAAATGCCAGCGTTTCCTATTTTGTTGGGTGCTATTGAACAGTTACCTAAATCAGCATTGCTAGATCGTGAAAAAGAAAAACTCATTGCGCCTGATTCACCTATTTATGTAGACCTTGAAAATGGTGACTTCGTTGCTTTGCGTTATCAAAGTGTTCAGCCAATATTAAAACAGTTTATTGAACTGTTTATGCCAAATGCTTTAAATAAAAATGGCACCATGAAACTATCTCGTTTTCAAGGTCATCAAACATTATCGATGTTAGATGACCAAGGAATGATAGCAACCGGCACAAGTAAGCTAAGAGTACTGGCTGATAAACTCAAAGACTTTCAAAAAGTTACCACCGTTCCTGTACCAGAAGGCTTAAACGCGACGTTGAGAACTTATCAACATCAAGGATTAAACTGGTTACAGTTTTTACGTGAATATCAATTAAACGGCATTTTAGCTGATGATATGGGTTTAGGTAAAACCATTCAAACGTTGGCGCACTTATTAATTGAAAAACAGCAAGGTCGGCTTAATAAGCCGGTATTAATAGTCGCACCTACCAGTGTTATTTTTAACTGGGCTAATGAAATAGAGAAGTTTACCCCGCAACTTTCTTATCAAGTATTACATGGCAGTAAACGCCATCAGCACTTTGGTTGTGTTGAAAGAGCCGAAGGACTTGAACCGCCTGTTGATATAATTATTACCAGCTATGCGTTGATTACTAAAGATTTAGAGCTCTATAGCGAACAAAAATTTTATTACCTTGTTCTAGATGAAGCCCATTATATAAAAAATACTAAAACTAAATTATACCAAGCATTTTTAACCCTTAAAGCACAGCATAAATTGTGCTTAACGGGCACACCGATGGAAAATCATTTAGGTGAGTTTTGGGCGCAATTTAATTTCTTACTACCAGGGTTTTTAGGTGGTCAAAGACAGTTTACTAAGCTATTCAGAACCCCTATTGAAAAACACGGTGAACATGAACGTAAGCAGTTATTAAATCAGCGTATTAAGCCATTTATTTTACGCAGAACCAAAGATAAAATAGCGACTGAACTACCACCAAAAACTGAAATAATTCAAAAACTGCGTATTGAAGGTCAACAAGCTGAACTTTATGAGTCAGTGCGCTTAGCCATGGACAGCCGTTTGAAAGATATCATTGCTGATAAAGGCCTAAAACGTAGCCAGATAGAAGTTTTGGATGCACTTTTAAAGCTAAGACAAGTCTGTAATCACCCTAAGTTATTATCACTTGAAGGCGCTAAAAAAGTAAATCAATCCGCTAAACTTGACCATTTAATGGAAACATTACCAGAACAAATTGCTGAAGGACGTAAAATATTAATCTTTTCACAGTTTACCAGTATGCTTGCTTTGATAGAGGA
>JASDWX010000023.1:0-7196 GCA_041890515.1 Alteromonadaceae bacterium | reverse complement strand
AGGAAGAACTGGTGGGAGCGGGTATTGATTTTGTTAAATTAACCGGTTCAACCACTAAAAGACAAGAAGTTGTTGATAAGTTTCAACAAGGTGAAGTGCCTGTGTTTTTAATTAGCCTACGAGCGGGTGGTGTTGGCTTAAACTTAACAGCTGCCGACACGGTTATTCATTTTGACCCTTGGTGGAATCCTGCAGTTGAAAACCAAGCAACAGATAGAGCCTATCGTATCGGGCAAGACAAACCTGTTTTTGTTTACAAGTATATTATTGAAAATTCCATAGAAGAGAAAATTCAAAAAATACAGCAAAACAAAGCAGAGTTAGCAAAAGCGTTATTATCTGAAGAAGTCAGTGACAACAAATTGAGTTTAACTGATGATATTTTAGGTTCGTTACTTGCACCACTAAGTTAGTATAAAACTAAGAATTAAAAAACCGCTTTATGGCGGTTTTTTATTGTCCTTATGCCAACGATTGATTACGTAGATTAACTCCCCAGTATTTTCAGTGGTAATGACAATGCATCATTCCCTGTTTGACCTACAAACCAAATAATGGCACTTAACCCAGCTACTGTAATGATATACCATATAATAGAGACAATTTGTGCATAGCGATTAAGGGGTAACAAATCACTTAAATGGCGGCGTTTATATTCAAAGAAAATTTCAATGCTACCAATAGCAAGTAAAAATCCTAGCAGCGCTAAACCAAAGTGGTAGCTAATATAAACACCTAAAGCTGCACCTAATACACAAGCAACTATACCTACTCTTGAATTGATTGAAAAAGCGATGCTTTTAAGTACGTGTCCCCCATCTAAAGGCAATACAGGTAACATATTAAATAAATTGAGTAGTGCATTAAATACGGCTAAACCTGCCAGTATTTCAATGTCAGTGATCCAATAGCCGACCAAACATGCCAAAGATAATATTAAACCAAAAAAGGGGCCCATTATTGAAATAACAATATCTTGCCAACGCGTATTAATTTTGTCATCGCTTAACGCTAGGCCACCAACAAATGGAATGAGGTAAATACCTTTGGTTTTCAAACCAAAGTATTTCATCGCCTTGATATGACCATATTCATGAAAAACGAGACAAAGAATAAGTGCTATTGCAAACTCAATTGAAAACAACCAGCTATAAGCTGCTAAACTACCCGCGGCAAATAACACTTTAATGACCTTAGCACTTTTCAATAATTTTAAACCCAAACCTGCCATACCAATTAAACTAAACTTCATGGGTCGTTTTTTATCTTGGGTATTCTTGCGTTGTTCTATATATTTTTAGTTGAGGGTTTTTTATTGTAATATTTCGTCGTTAATTAATAACTGAAATTGCAGATCAAAAGGCTGCCAATTTAATGAACCGTTTAACTCAACGCGTAATTCACCTTCTTCACTTTGCAAAGGAAATTTATGCGAGAATCCGCTGTTATTGGCATTCGCATTAATTTGCGAGACACATTGATCATCCCAATAAAGTTGTTGCCATCCGGCCATTGAACCTTCTAATCGGAGTGTTTTTCCTAAACACTCTATTGTTAATAATTGCACTCTATAAACTCAGAAAATAAAACATTGCCCGATTATCACTATATTTATTGATGCAGCAAGGTTTATTGAAGGTAATTGACATTTTATCTATAATATTTTGATCTTTTAGTTAACACTTACTGCTTACTTTAAATGATAATTATTTAAGACGATTAACGCTAAGTAATTAATAAATAATGACTATTTTGCGAGTGATCGTTATGCTCATTTTAATATAAATGAGCACTTAAGGCTTGAATCACTTAATTAATAATAAACAGAAGTATATGCAAAATATTTTAGGAATGGTGATTGTTTAAGTACTATCATCTTAAGTCTGTTTCTTGCAGGTAGAAAAGTACGTTAATAATATCGTCATTTATTTACTGACCAGAAAATATCAATTTATTAATTAGGTAATTTAAAATCTTCCCATCAGGTAAATATTGGGCTACGGCGTTAACGATAATGCTGCTATTTAAAGAGTGATAATACAGGTTGAATATATTTATATTTTATTTTTTTGTTAGATTTTAGTGCGGTCATAAATACTTATGATAAAAAATATCTGCCTAATAAATTTTATATAAAGTAAAACTTTACAGTTTTATGATGATCTCAAGTTATAGAAAACATCACTGATTTTTACATTTTTCCTCTTTTCCTTTACTATTCTATAATTATGCTTAAGTATAGAATATTGTTAATAAAAAAAGGCTTGAAGCGCACGTTTTATTAACAAAAACCTTAATTATATACAAAGTGAAGAGCCTCCTCTGTTGCTTAAAATAAAATAAAATAATATTTGCCATCGCATTGCCAAAATAATAATTGTAATAATGGGTAAAAAGACATGTCACGATACATAAACTTATATAAATCGCCTCTATATTTAATCTCTGCCGTTATATTGTTATTTTTAATCAGTTCAGCAGTAATAGGTTGGAATAGTCATAACAAAGTTGAAGATACCCTAAAAAATCAAACGATAGATATTTTAAAAACAAGAATACAAACCAGCCATAATTTATTGAATAATGTGTGGATAAAATCTAATTTTGAAAAAGTAAAATCATGGTCAACCTCTTCCCTTATCATTAAAGAAACAAAAAAATTAATTAGCGCCCAAGCGAAAGGTGATTTGTCTTCTGTAGATAAAGCTACCCGCCAGTTATCCCTATTTTTAGCCCCTAAATTTTCGACTAGAGTAAATGAGCATTATTATATAATTTCACCCGAACATATAAATTTAACCGCAAATTTTAGTTATTTAGTAGGCAAAAAAAATATTATCACTGACGAGTATGTAGAAAGACTCTCTGACGTTTTTAAGGGAAAAATTGTTTTTATTCCGCCTATTTTATCCGAAATACCTTTGCTCAATCATAAGAATAAATTACAAAAAGTATATCCAACAAGCTTTATCGTTGCTCCAATACTTAATAATAAAGAGCAGGTCATCGCAGCATTAGCCATTCGCATAAATCCTTTTGGAAGTTTTTCTCAAGTAGTTCAAAAAGGTAACTTATGGAAGTCAGGGAAAACTTATCTTTTTGACAATAAAGCTCGATTATTAACGCAAAGTAAATTTGAGAAGGAACTTAGAGCCGAAGGTCTCCTTGCGAAAGAGCAATCAAGTATATTGGCAATATCTTTAGTTCCTCCCCTCAATCAAGTGAATAGTACTGAATATCCGGCTGAAATCTATACCAAATTAGCAAAGTCTGCTTTAACAGGAAAAGATGGTTACAGTTTAAATGCCTACCTAGATTATCGAGGTAAGCAGGTAATAGGCGCTTGGGAATGGGATAGCGAATTAGGGATAGGTATTGGCGCAGAGGTTGATGAAGAAGACGCACTGCAATCAAAAAACATGATAGTTAATGCTTTGTTCTGGCAGTTATTACAAACGTCCTTAATGAGCATGATTATATTAATTATTGTATTTTATTGGCAAAAAAGAAGTACAGCTGGCATTTTTAATTCAGAGCAGTATCTTTTTTCAATGCTCAATAATGCTCCTGATGCCATAATCTCTTTTAATTCAAAAGGTGAAGTAATCCGACTCAACAAGGCCGCTGATTTACTATTTTTGGTTGATAGGGCAGGACCTGAATTTATGTTGTTTGATGATTTTTTTATGCCTAATGAACAACAACCTCTAAAAGTATGGATTCAACAAATAGCTAATGATGTGAGTAAATGTGACAGTTTCAGAATTATTAAAGCCAAAACTAAAGATAATCAAGAATTTTCAGCCCGCGTTGCCATCAGTAGCCAAAAATCAGAACAAAATAATATTTTTACAGCCATTATATCTGATTTAAGTACAATACAACGCTTAGAAGGCCGATTATTATTACTTGAAAGTGCTGTGGAACAAAGTTATTCGACTGTAATGATTACAAAACTTTCAGGTGAGATTGTATATGTTAATAAAGCATTTACCGAAACAACGGGTTATTCTAAAATTGAAATTTTAGGGAAAAATGCAAATATTCTGAACTCTAGATATACACCAGAAGAGAAACATCAACAGATATGGCAAACAATTCTGAATGGAAGACACTGGGGTGGTCAATTATATAACACAAAAAAAGACAGAAGTTGTTATTTGGGCGCTACCATTATATCTCCCATCGAGGACCGTAACGGTAAAAAAGATCACTTTATAACTATAAATCAAGATATTAGCCTACAAAAAAACAATGAAGACCAATTATTAAAACAACAGTTTTTTTTGAAAGAAGCGGAACGTATTGCTCATTTAGGTTGTTGGGAAAAAGACCTTAAAATGGACACCACCGAATGGTCTGATGGCATGCTTGAACTCATGGGGATTAAAAATAAATCTTTACCTCTGACATCAGAAACTATTGCAGAACTAGTCCATCCTGAAGACCGATACCAATTTAGAATACATCAACTTAAAGCATTGAATCAATTTAAAGCATATAGCTATGAATGCCGGCTCATATTAGGAAATAATCAATTAAAGTATATAACAACATCAACTGAGGTTACTCGTGATGAAAAGGGTAAACCTGTTAGTTTGCTTGGTATTGTTAGGGATATAACAAACATCAAGCAAAATGAAATAGAACGCGAAGTGATTGATGCAGAAAAAGAACAGTCTCGTAAAGCTACTCTAAATGTATTGCTTGATGTCAAGTATCAACGCAATAGAACGGAACAAGCTTTGAATGACTTAAAAGAGTCTCAGTATGAATTAGAACAAGCACGTTTAACCGCTGAAGCTGCAAGCGAATCAAAATCTAGATTTTTAGCCACAATGAGCCATGAAATTAGAACACCAATGAATGGTGTTGTTGGTATGTTAGAATTACTTCAACAATCAGAGCTCGATGAAGATCAATGTCATTTAGCGGACGTTGCTAAAGACTCTGCTTGGGCGTTACTACAAATAATTAATGATGTACTTGATTTTTCAAAAATAGAGGCGGGGAAAATGACCTTAGAGTCTATACCGTTTACTTGGACAGAAATTATTGAACGTGCTGCAGAACTTCTTTCATCACAATTACAAAATAAAAAATTATTACTGGTATGCTCATTCAATATCAATATGACGGATACAATGTTAGGTGATCCCATCAGGTTAAGGCAAATTGTCCTTAATCTATTGAGTAATGCCATTAAGTTTACCCATAGCAGTGATCATCATCAAAGTCTTATTGAGGTTAAGGTCGATTGTTTAGGTAACAGTGAAGACAAACAATTATTTAGGTTAACCGTTAAAGACAACGGCATCGGAATTAGTGGCGATCAACAATCACAATTATTTGATGCTTTTACCCAAGCTAATAATAGCATTCATCGTCAATTTGGTGGCACTGGACTAGGCTTGTCTATTTGCTCAAAACTCACAAAACTGATGGGAGGGAAAATAAGCTATCAAAGTAAAGTAGGTCAAGGAACAGAGTTTTATGTAGATTTACCTTTAACACCTACTGAACAAAAAAAGCCATCAAACTTAAGAGATAAATTGAATGATTTAAATATTTTGTTAGTTGCTCATGATGGAATTACCGATAACATTTTGCAACAAGGGCTATTAGAGTTTGGAGCACATTGCTATTTAGCACCAAGTTGTCCCGTCACATTAATAAACCAAATTTCTAATGAAAATTATGACCTCATCATTATTTCAGCTGAACAGGCAAATAGCCTTTGGCCAAAAGTTGAAGGGCAATTATCCTTTGATATTAAAAATAACCTCAATATGCTTATACTTGAACGATGGCATGATTTTGATTTGTCATTTTCTTCTGATAGTGCAACGACGATTGCTTGTAATCCTTTTTTACCTCAAAAGATATACTGGTCTATTGCCCGCATTATGGGACGAACAAATTCTCTTGTAAATGTTAATAAAATCGATATTGAAACGCACGAAATACCCAGTATATCTGATGCACAAGTCAGTAAAAAACTAATTTTAATTGTTGAAGATAATTTATTTAACCAACAAGTATTAGAACGCCAACTCAATCTATTTGGCTATGCTGTGATCGTTGCGAATCATGGAGAAGAAGCATTAGCTAAAATGAAACAATATTCTTTTTCTCTTATTATGACAGATTGTCAAATGCCTATAATGGATGGTTTTGAGTTTGTCCAAAAAGTACGAGAGATTGAACAAGAAGGAACAACACAGATCCCAATCATTGCAATCACAGGTAACGCTATGCAAAATGAAGCGGAACATTGCTTAAAACTTGGCATGAATGATTATGTTACCAAGCCTATGAAATTGGATAGTTTAAAAACATTACTGAATAAATGGTTTAATGAAGATGAACTAGAAGATGAATATGAAATAGATTCACCTGCTGCATTAAGCGATGAAGAAACTGCTGAGCTTATTGATAAACCAGCCATTGATGTCATTGCATTAATGGAATGTTTTGGTGATGATAAGTTAGCACAACAGAGTTTTTTAAGATTTTATCAACAACACAGTAAGCCCATATTAACTGAATTAAAAGCAAACATAGAGAACAAAGATTGGAAAAGTGTTGTTGATCTTACGCATACTCTGAAATCTTCCACACGTGGTGCAGGAGCTCTATTATTAGCCGATTATTGCGAAAAATTAGAGCAACTTGCTAAAGATGAAAATATGGAGCCTATTGTAGACCTAAGTCATAAATTATATTCTGAGTTTGAAAGAGTTTCTGAACACATAGATTTAAATTTTTAAAGGCTTTTCGTTCTTTCTTGTAAATCGTCTGCCTATCTTAAACACTATATGGGTATTAATGATAGGCAGTTACACAGATTTTGTTCAGAGTACCGGTGATATAGTTCAATAAATTTTGTTTACAGCATCATTTTTTTCATCATTACGCTAATGTACAGGCTCTTACTTTAAGTTGCCAAAGAAACTTTTGGTAACGGCATTAACCTTTTGACATTCTTTTTTAATGATACCGCCAAAAAATCCAAGTGATATGAGTAATCGACGATATTGATGATTGGGATACTGTAAGCTCTGATCATTAAGTTGCAATCAAAGGAATGTTGTTTTTATCAAAGAGTTTACATATAACATTATGGGTTAAAGGCTTTATTAAATAACCTTTAGCCCCTAATTCACTGGCTTTTTTTACTGTTTGGTTGTTTTTAT
>JASDWX010000022.1:0-29012 GCA_041890515.1 Alteromonadaceae bacterium | reverse complement strand
CTCATCAACTGATGTTATATACAGTATAGCAACAATTTAAGGGAACATAGCCTAATAAATAAGTAAAATAAGCAGGTCTGATATATCATAAACTACTCTGATCTGTTTATTTAAAGGTAATTTGATGCTTCCAATCCACTTATCATGGATAAAAAAATCCTGGTGCCCTCTACTTTTATTCATTGCTTACCATTCGATAACCTCCTATAAGGTTCGAGCAAATATGGAGACAATAAAACAAAGCTGTTTTTTATCTGTAGGTTCAGTCCCCTTATCTCCAGGCAAAGTTTTCCTCAATTTCAGTGCTAAAAACCCTTATGATAAGAAAATGAAATTATTAATGTGGTACACACCGTTTGAAGGTTTCCTCTCAGATTTATTCATCATTAGAAATAGTAAAACTAATCAACAATTAACTTACCAAGGTCCAATGGTAAAACGCCTGCAGCCACAACCTGACGATTACTTATTAATCTCTCCAAATGAAGTCTCATCTACAACGTTAAATTTATCTTTGGCTTACCACTTCAAACCTGGTCATTATCAACTAAAACTAAAAAGTCACACTTTACATTATGAAGATAAGCACTTGAGTGATTTTCCAGTTATCTGTGAAGCGCCATCAATTGAATTTAGTATTAAATAGTATATTGCTTTATCTTTGTATCAATTCTTTATGTTATAATCCAGCGTATTAAATTAAATATTTTTAGGCTACCCCTCATGTCATCACACCCTATCATTGATATTACCGTTGAGCCTATCGAGCTTTGTAAATTATTAAAAATTGCCAATATGGTTGGCGGCGGTGGCGAAGCAAAAATAGTGATCAGTGAAGGTTATGTAGTAGTAAATAATGAAGTCGAATTTCAAAAACGCAAAAAAATTCGTCATGGTGATATTGTAGAATTTGATGGTGAGGTGATTGAAGTGGCTTATAAACCAAACAAAAAATCATCCACACCTGCTAAACCTAAAGCGTCGTTACCGAAATCCCCATCAAAGAAAGATAAAGTAAAATATATTTCTCCTGTAACTTCAGATGATAATATCATAGAACCTGCTTTTGAACGCCCAAAAAGAAAGCCTATTTCATTTTAGTTATTAGCTGATTTTTATCTGTTTTTCCACAATAAATTATATTGAAATTGTGGAAATGTTAAGTCCTCTTCTATAATTTAGTGATGAAAATGCTAAATAACCTCTGCGAATATAAAACGTCTAAAAAATAATTTTGTGAATAATAAGATAAGGTTTATCAATAGTTAAAAAGGTACTCTGCACATTTTTGGTCTACTATCTTAGTGAGATTATTACGCGCGATATTATATACTTTTACATGTTTGAACTATCAGGGCGACTTCCTTGCCTATAGTTCAAATCAGACACCTATTGAAACGTTGATTTTTTCTTTCTCGTTTATATTACTCTGTGGTTATTTTTACGACTGTAGGTTATGACGATTTCACAGCAATATAATATCGCAAGCAATTGCTGCAAGAGAAGCATTTACGGGAAGTTATCCTCTTGCGTTTTTTGGGGGGTGTTCGTTAAAAAAAAGACATGTTAAACTATCTCTCTCTCACTCTAAATTTTTCTTTTTCCTATCGCCCCGCCCTGATAGAATAAACGATAATTAATTACTCGATATTTTACGGAACCTATAGTCAATGCGTACTAGTCAATACTTGCTTTCAACCTTGAAAGAAACACCCGCCAGCGCCGAAGTTATTAGTCATCAATTAATGCTACGTGCAGGACTTGTCCGTAATGTTGCTTCAGGTTTATACACTTGGTTACCCACTGGACTTAAAGTATTAAGAAAAGTTGAAAATATTGTTCGTGAAGAAATGGAACGAGTGGGTGCCATTGAAGTACTAATGCCTATGGTGCAACCTGCAGATTTATGGGAAGAATCTGGTCGTTTGGAAGATTACGGTCCTGAATTATTACGCTTAAGTGATCGCCATAACCGTTCATTTGTTTTAGGTCCAACGCACGAAGAAGTTATTACCAAACTTGTGAGTAACGAAATCAATAGTTACAAACAGTTACCCCTTAACCTATTCCAAATTCAAACAAAATTCCGTGATGAAATACGCCCTCGCTTCGGTGTAATGCGTGGTCGCGAGTTTTTGATGAAAGATGCTTACTCTTTCCATTTAGGTGAAAAGTGTTTAAATAAAACCTACAATAAAATGTTTGACGCTTACTGCCGTATTTTCGACCGTTTAGGTTTAGATTACCGCCCAGTAATTGCTGATACAGGTTCCATTGGCGGTGAAGCTTCACATGAATTTCATGTGTTAGCTGATTCTGGTGAAGATGATATTGCTTTTAGTGATGGAAGCGATTTTGCTGCTAACGTTGAAAAAGCAGAAGCATTAGCACCACAAGGTGAACGTGCAGAGTCGGCTCAAAAGATCGAAACAGTAGACCTAAAGCTTGAACGTTTAATAAAAACGACCGATATAGATATAAAAACTACCGTAAAAACAATATTAGTGCGTGGCTCTGTGCCTGAAGGTGAACCTGAAAAACTCGTTGCCTTAGTACTTCGAGGAGATCATGAGCTAAATGATGTTAAAACTGAAAATTTATCACAGATAGCCTCTCCGCTAACATTCGCAACCGATGAACAAGTTTCCGAAATTGCTAACTGTCATAGCACCTCTTTAGGGCCTAAAGGTTTACCTATCGAAGTTGTTGTAGATCGAAGTGCAGCACACTTAAGTGATTTTGTTTGTGGTGCGAATGTAAACGGTCAATCTTTTACTGGTGTAAACTGGCAACGTGATTGTGGTGAAATTATAATACAAGATATACGCAACATTGTTGCTGGCGATCCAAGTCCATGTGGTAATGGTAATATTGTTATTAAGCGTGGTATTGAGGTAGGTCATATTTTCCAGTTAGGTGATAAATACGCACAAGCAATGAAATGTGGTGTACTCACTGAAAATGGTAAAAATCAAATTTTAACCATGGGTTGTTACGGTATTGGTGTTTCACGTATTGTTGCCGCTGCCATTGAACAAAACCATGATAAATATGGTATTAAGTGGCCAGCAGCTATTGCTCCATTTCAAGTTGCGATTGTTCCGATGAATATGGCAAAGTCTGCGCGTGTTAAAGAAACGGCTGAAGCCTTATACGAGCAATTACAACAAGCTGGTATTGAAGTAATATTCGATGATCGTAAAGAACGTCCAGGTGTAATGTTTGCTGATCATGAATTAATTGGTACACCTATTTTGTTAATTGTGGGTGAACGTAATCTTGATGACCAAAATGTAGAAGTTAAAAACCGCATCACAGGTGATAAGTCACTCATGGCTATCAGTGATATTATGTCTTTATTTACATAATATATTTCATGCCTGTTCATCCTGTTTATAAAAATTTTTAGTTTTTATAAACAGGTATTTCTTGTAATTGTTGATCAATACTCTGCAACATAGCCTTATATACGATAGAGTTAATATCACGATAGTAAATTTCGAAGGCACGTTGCGAAATGCCTTCAGGTAAACCCGTCAACTCAGGTAAAATTATCGCTTCATCTGTAATATCAGCTAAGTACTGTTGTACTTTGAATGCACTTTCATCAGAGTCTGTAGCAAGCATAGCTAGACGAGTACCTGCTCGGTCAGCCATCAAATCAGCAAAACTAAAGCCACTACCACCATTGTTTGAATCTAAAAACTCTTTCAGTTCACCTATTGCGTTACTTGCTGTACTTGTTCCGAATAACTGAAGAGCAACCGAGTAAATGAAATGTTTTTGGATATCAACCCTCTGGCGCAACTTCACCCTTGATCTAAGTTTAGCTCGCTGCTGAAATTGCTTGGTTGATAGTGTTGAAATATCACCAACAAGTAACTCAAACTTATTGGTACCAAAATAGAGTACCAAAGCCATTAAAGCCGCTCTATTTTCTTCTGCAAGTGATTCAGTTATTCCCGCTAAATTACGTTGTTTAACTAAACCAAATGTAAAGCCGATATATTGAACGAATGAAAGCTTTAACTTTTCTGACTGCTCAATAGTATCAACAAGACTTTGATGATAAAAGCGGATCACTTCAACATCACCATACAAAGCCAGTTTGTCACGTAAAGCAAATAGGCTGTTTGTATTGCTTAATGGGTCATCATGAAAATTTTCAGATAATACAACACCTATAGATAATTGTTTTGAAGTAATATCAACACTTTTAATCATACTCAATAACGAAGTACCAAATTCGTCTTTCACATAAATATTGGCTAACCATTCAGCAACGTTAATAAGCACATTCCCGGGTAATGTAATATCTCCAATAGTTACACTATCTATATCAAGTCCTTCTTTTGACGCAACAAGCATCGCTTCGACATTAAGGTACTTAACAAGTTCAGGGAAAGGTAATTCAATAGAAAATTTAATTAACGCATTATCTTGAAATAAAATAACATCAGACGTTAATTGAGAAATGGCTCTATGCCCAAAGGCACTTAATCCATGAAGCTCAGACTGAGTCGCTTGTAGATAAATCAGTTGTTCTTCACTCTTAATGGAACGAGCTAACCTTTGAGCAATACGTTGATTTTCAGCGGCCAAATTAGCATCTATATGATGCTTAGGCTGAATATGTGGCGAAGATTGCAATGTCATAAACACAATAGTACTAAAAAAAACAAATACAATGACAATAAAAAGTAAAAACCTTTTTAACCAGACTTTCAAAAAGTTAACCTTAATTCAACAATATTAATTGGAGCTTATTTTGATTGTCTTAACGCTAAATGTATAGTAATAATTTCTTAAAATCAGTCGATTAACACGGTTAGCAGTCGCAAATATCCCAATAGATCTTTTTATTAAACAACTTAGCTAAGCGAATATTTAATTCTTTAAATGTGCTTAAGTTACTATCATGAGGTCTAAAGCACTGCCAGATAAACTGATGGCAATTATTATCAATAACGTGATAGTTAATGCATTGGAAAATTTTCTTTTGAGCTCGGCTAGCGGCAACTTTGTCAGCCATAGGTTTTGCTTTCGAATCGCATGCTATAAAAATATTTTTACCCGAGCGTTCTTTGGTAAAACGTTGTACTGAGATAGGCTTAATTAGCCCATTTCCATCGAGCTCAATAATGGTGTTATCTCCAATCCAAATGCCTGTATGCTCTAACAGCCCACCAATTCCACAACAAACAAGTGAACCCATTGTAGGTTTAACTTTTTCCTCTGTATTAAATAAATCTGTTGGATAGATCGCAATGGGAGATTCATGTCGCTTAAGCATACCTAAACTTTCTGCATCGAGAGAATAATAACGTTTTCTTTGTTTTTCTTTTCGTTCGCCCGCTAATTCTTTCATCGCAAATAGTGAAGCTGCGGCTGCTCCTAACCATAATAAAGGTAATGGCATATGACATCTCTAGCTCAAATTTCATTCAATTAATAACAAGATGACCCTTTTATTTAATTAATGCTATAAGAAAGTTGCAAGTAACTGTTTCAAAACTGCTCATTATTAGTAACAATGTAGGTTGCATCATCAACTACTCTTTTAAAAATAGTCTATAAGAAGCCTGTAATGAAAAACATCAAAAAATCCTCGAAACTCAATAATGTTTGTTATGAAATTAGAGGACAGATCGCAGCAGAAGCTCGAAAGTTAGAAGACGAAGGACATAAAATATTAAAACTCAATATTGGTAACCCTGCCCCGTTCGGTTTTGCTGCTCCTGATGATATTTTAAAAGATGTAATACATAACCTACCAACTGCCCAGGGTTATTGTGAGTCAAAAGGCATTTATTCTGCGCGTGTTGCTGTTATGCAATACTTTCAACAGCAAGGCATATTAGATGTTAGCGTTGAAGACATCTTTATTGGTAATGGCGTTAGTGAATTAATAGTAATGGCCATGCAAGCATTACTCAATAATGATGATGAAGTATTGATACCCGCGCCTGATTATCCTTTATGGACTGCATCAGTAGCTCTTTCTGGTGGTAAAGCCATTCATTATCGTTGTGATGAAGAAAACCAGTGGTTTCCTGATTTAAAGGATATAGCGAATAAAATTACTGATAAAACTAAAGCGATTGTACTTATCAATCCGAATAACCCAACAGGTTCCGTTTATAGTGAAGAAGTATTAAAAGGCATTATTGAATTAGCGCGCAAACATGACCTCATTATTTTTAGTGATGAAATCTACGATAAAATTTTATATGACCAAGCAACTCATATACCTACCGCTAGTTTATCCCAAGATGTATTAATTATTACAATGGGCGGCTTGTCAAAAAATTATCGTATTGCTGGTTTTCGCGCAGGTTGGATGGTCATTAGTGGTCCTAAGTTTCATGCTGAAGATTACTTAGAAGGTTTGAATATTCTTGCTTCAATGCGTTTATGTGCCAACGTACCTTGTCAACATGCCATTCAAACAGCCCTTGGTGGCTATCAAAGTATTAATGAATTGATTAAAGATGACGGGCGTTTAATCAAACAACGAAACCTAGCGCATAAAATGATAAATGATATTGATGGCTTATCCTGTAATCCGGCAATGGGCGCATTATATTTATTTGTAAAAGTCGACCAAGAAAAGTTCAATATTGTTGATGATGAGAGAATGATTTTAGATTTACTTAAACAAGAAAAAATTCTCTTGGTGCATGGGAGTGCATTTAATATTCGTGAGAAAAACTATTTTCGATTAGTTTTCTTACCACATGTTGACGAGTTAGTACCCGCAATGGGTAAACTTAAAAATTTCTTTAGCGCTTACCGTCAGTAATAATTAATTTAACATAGGAAACAATAATGCAGAGTACTTTCTTAGCTTGGATGTTCAGAATGCCATTGATCAAACGCTGGGCATTAATGTTTTGTGTAAAGCCTGAGAACGTTGCTGAGCACTCTCATCAAGTTGCCATTGTCGCCCACTTGTTAGCTGTTATCAAAAACAAAAAGTTTGGCGGGAATATCAATGCAGATCGTGTGGCAACTATTGCTTTATATCATGAAGCGAGTGAAACACGATACGGTGACATTGTCAGTCCTACGAAATACGCAAACAAAGAAATAGCAAGAGAATTCAAGAAGATAGAATACTTGGCAGAAAAAGAATGCTTAGCATCTTTACCAGGAGAGTTTCAAGAAATATTTTCAGATATAATTGTTCAAGATAACGTTGAAGTGCATTACAAAGCGATTGTGAAAGCGGCAGATATTTTAGTAGCCTATATAAAAGCTATCGATGAATTAAACCACCAGAACCCTGAGTTTGCTCATGTAAAAGAGCGATTAGAACTAAAACTTAATGAATTAAAGCAAGGTATGCCTGAAGTGGAATACTTTATGGAAATGTTTTTAAAAGCCTGTTCAGCAACGGTTGATAAATTAAGTCAACGTTAAATAAAAGATAAATTAATCAGTAAAAAACACTAATAAAAACCTATGAACTAGCGATTTTATTCGTGTTTTTTTGAACATTTACGTTAGAGAACTAACTGTCGGGATGATCAATTCTAATTTGACAAAATTGGTCGTAATGCTCAACAAATACATCAATCATTTTAGCGTCAAATTTTATATTTCGCTGTTCAATTAAAAATGTTTTTATATCTCCATCACACCATTTTTCTTTATAACATCGAGTTGACCCCAAAGAATCAAAAACATCGGCAATGGCCATAATACGAGCTTCAAGTGGTATTTCTTGACCAACTAAACCATCAGGGTAACCACTTCCATCCCAATTTTCATGATGATAATGTGCTAATCGAGCGCCTAATTTGGACACACTCGTTTTAGATTTTGACAACAATTGAAAACCGGCATCAGCATGCCCTTTCATGGTTTCCCATTCATTTTCATCAAGCATGCCTGGTTTGTGAAGTAAATTCTCAGGAATCACAACTTTACCGATATCATGTAAAGGAGCAGCTAAACGAATGGCACTTATAAAAGCATCACTCAAACCTAACCGTTGCGCTAACAATTCACATATAAGTGCTACACGGTGAACATGTGCCCCCGTTTCTTTACTGCGAGCTTCGATAGCTTCGCCAACAATGTATAGTAACTCTTTTTGTGTATTTTCTATTTCGTGCTGCTTAGATAAACTATCAAGAATAAGGGCAACATTAGTCGCAAATAGTTTAATTAGTTTTATTCCTCTACTTCAGCTTCATCTTCAAATTCGATATAAAGAACAGAGGCAGAATTATCAGAAGTTTCATAGTAACCTACAAAAATTTCATCCGTAGTATGATGGCTTTTATTATCAAAAGCTTGCTGAATTAACTGTTTAACATCCATTGATATATCTGAAGACTCTAAACTGTCAGATTCACTGACGTACTTCCCTGTGCAAGCAATAATTAAATTTGAACTCGTTTCATCAAACTCTAACTGGCTTCGGGCGATATAAAGCGCAGAGCTGTCAACTTCCATTAAGGTTAATAAATGATCTAAAGCTGCAGAGCCAAAAGGTTTAAATTGATTGATTTTTAATAAATCATGAGTTGTTTTAATCAGTTGCTTAAAAGCATCTAAACTACGTTGAATTGTCATTATGTCTCGGTATGCTCGAATACTCGCGTAAACTGTAGTCGTCATTTTTCCTGCGGTAAAATCAGTTTTTTCTTTGTAGTCATTGATATCAAATTCTTTGATCACTTTAGCTTCAGGTGCCGATCCAGCTTGTCCGGTTCTTAAAATAAGGCGTATAGCTTGATTTTTTAATCTATTACGTATCCATTCCACAAGCTCTAAACCCGCATGATCCGTTTCCATAACCACGTCTACAAAAGCCATGCAAAAATCATCTTCTTCTAACAATATTTCGCGTGCTTGTTTTGATGAATAAGCTGAAACAATATCTAATGCTCTATTTTCAATAATAGCATCAGCCAAAACCAAACGAGTCACTTGATGCACAGACTCATCATCATCAATAACTAATATCCGCCACAATTTAGTTTTATTGACTTTTTCAATTGGCGTACTTTCAGATTCTTCTTTAAAAATGAAATTTGACATTGATGCGCTTAAGTTAATATATATTAATTATAAGTGTAATAAATATTTAGGAATTTTCCTGCTTTAAAACATTTAATTTATAAATGCCCTCATATCCATAGAAGTAATCCCCAAGCCACCATCTAGTGAAGCTAATATAATCAAAAAATCACTATTAAAATAAAATAGTATGAACATATTGCACTTTATCTTAGTTTTTTATTGACACCTCTAGCAAAATATTTTAAATATAGAGGTATAAATAAATTTTACTTTTCGGATTCAACTAAATAATGAATTTCACTCCTTCACTTAATGTCCTCCTCTTTGTCGTCATGGTTATTAAACCATTACGGAGCTGGTGTTGTGTGTAAGAAAAGTTAATATATTACAAATACAATAAACCCTCGCTCTGCATAAGACCGAGGGTTTTTTTTCTTTCAATTTTTAGTTTAACTAAGTTCAACAGAAGGCAAGCTCATGACAACGAAGATATTCACTGGCGCACAAATGGTGGTAAAAGCATTAGCCGCATTAGATGTAAAGTACATTTTTGGTTACCCCGGAGGTACCATACTAGATATTTATGATGCCTTATTTCAGCAAACTGAAGTTGAACATATCCTCGTTCGTCATGAACAAGCAGCAACTCATATGGCTGATGGTTATGCACGTTCAACGGGTGAAGTAGGTGTAGTATTAGCCACATCAGGTCCTGGAGCGACAAATTGTATAACGGGTATTGCCACTGCCTACATGGATTCTATTCCTATGGTTGTGCTTTCAGGGCAAGTTCCTTCGTCATTAATCGGTGATGACGCTTTCCAAGAAACCGATATTGTGGGTTGCTCACGACCCATAGTTAAACATAGCTTCAATTGTCGAGATGTTGAGGAAATACCTAACATTATCGCAAAAGCTTTTTATATAGCGAGCACAGGAAGACCAGGACCCGTAGTTATTGAATTACCAAAAGATTTATTGATGCCAACGAGTACAGGTCAATTTCGTATTGAAACTAATGTAAAGATGCGTTCGTATAATCCTAACGTAAAAGGTCACCATAAACAGATTAAAAAAGCAGTAGCAGCTATATCAAAGGCTAAAAAACTCGTTGTATACTCTGGTGGCGGCGTTATCATTGCAAACGCTGCTGAGTTGCTTACAGAACTTGTTGAGAAGTTAGATGCTCCAATAACCAACACATTAATGGGGCTGGGTGGAATTTCGGGCACCCATAAGAACTTTATTGGTATGTTAGGTATGCATGGTTCTTTAGAAGCTAATAGATCTATGGCAAACGCTGACGTTATTCTTGCACTAGGTGCACGATTTGATGACAGGGTAACCAATAATGTAAAGAAATTTTGCCCCGATGCAACAATCATCCATGTGGATATTGATCCAACCTCTATTTCAAAAACGATTAATGCTCATATTCCCGTTGTTGGCCTTGTTGATGTGGTATTACAACAGTTATTAGACGAATTAACCGTAACCAATTTTGAACCAAATAAAGAAGAAAGGGCTGATTGGTGGCAACAAATTAATGAGTGGCGTGAAGTTAACAGTATAAGCTACGTACAAGAAGGCGACCAGATAAAACCGCAACGCGTTATTGAAGCTATGTATAAGATCACAAAAGGTGAAGCTTATGTTTGCTCTGATGTAGGGCAGCACCAAATGTTTGCTGCGCAATACTATCCTTATGCTAAACCTCGCCAATGGATTAACTCTGGAGGTTTAGGCACGATGGGATTTGGTTTACCCGCGGCTATGGGGGTAAAGTTAGCTTTTCCAAAAAGTCATGTTATATGCATAACGGGTGATGGCTCAATACAAATGAACATTCAAGAGCTTGCAACTTGCCTTCAGTACAATTTACCCGTTGTCATTATTTCATTAAACAATCGTTCTTTGGGCATGGTACGCCAGTGGCAAGATATGGTTTACGGTGGTCGTCATTCATCCTCCTACATGGAGTCTTTGCCTGATTTTGTAAAACTTGCAGAATCTTATGGTCATGTGGGTATGCAAATAAATCATTTAGATGAATTAGAAGATAAACTAACTGAAGCATTTAACATTAGGAATCGCTTAGTCTTTGTTGATGTTTTAGTTGACGAAAATGAACATGTATATCCAATGCAAATACGCTTAGGTGCAATTGACGATATGTGGATCAAAAAAGGAGTAAAATCATAATGCGTAGAATTTTAGCTATTTTATTAGAAAATGAAGCAGGTTCATTATCACGTATTGTTGGATTGTTTTCACAGCGTGCTTTCAACATTGAAAGTTTAACGGTTGCTCCTACTGAAGATCATAGTTTATCTCGTATAACCATTGCGACCAGAGGTGATGATAAAGTGCTTGAGCAAATTGTTAAACAAGTCAATAAGCTCATTGATGTAATCAAAATTACCGACTTAACTGAACGGAGTCATGTTGAACGCGAATTAATACTCATCAAAGTTTTAGCAATGAATGATAAATCTCGCACTGAAGTTAAACGTATTACCGATATTTTTAGGGGGTCTATTATTGATATTGGCAAACAAGTCTATACCATTCAATTAACGGGTGATGCTGAAAAGCTTAATGCATTTGTGAATACACTGGCTAATGAAACTGAGATTATTGAAGCAGTTCGCTCTGGCTGTGTTGGTATTGCGCGTGGTGAAAAAGCCCTTAGAGTATAGAGAAAACACTCAGAGACATAAAAACCAAGCAACTTGCTTGGTTTTTTCATTCTATAATAACAAATAAAAATAATTCAGAATAAAATGTATGAATACAGAGATCACCATTGCAAGTAAAAGTGACAAGAAATCACTCATGCGCTTTTATAAACAACAAAGCTATAGCGCGAGTTTACTTGGATACGATAACACTTACGTTATTAAATATTCGTCAGAAATAATTGGCGCTGTGATCCTTTCTGGATTAGAAGAGAACAATTCTCAATTATTTTTGCATGCTTTAGTGATAAAACAAGAGTTTCGTCAAAAAAAGTTAGCCAGTCAACTTGTCCAACACGCATTATTTCAACATGCTAATCAATCAATAATTTGCTTTGCTGATGAAAGCCTTTCCAATTTCTATCAAATAAATAACTTTAGCCAAGCAACAGATGATCAATTAATGACGCCTTTATTAACACGATATTTAGGGTATAAAAAAACCAATAATACGTTATTGGTATTTAGTCGAAATCTTAATAAAACACGTTAAGTTAAGCGTTCATACGTGCCGCTTCAACGGTGTTTTTCAACAAACAAGCGATTGTCATGGGGCCAACACCACCTGGTACAGGCGTAATAGCACCGCAGATATTTTCAACATTTGCGAAATCAACATCACCAACGAGCTTGCCTTTACCGTTTTCATCTTCAATACGATTAATACCCACATCGATAACGGTTGCTCCCGGTTTTATCCAACCCGCTTGAACAAAATTTGGGCGACCGACAGCTGCGATGACAATATCAGCTTGTCGACAAACCTCAGCTAAATTTTTAGTGCGTGAATGCGCGATAGTTACCGTACAGTTTTCTTGTAAAAGTAAGAGAGCAACAGGTTTTCCTACAATATTTGAGCGACCAATAACTACGGCATGTTGACCAGACAAATCTTCGCCTAAGTGCTTTTTAGCAAGAATAATACATCCTTGTGGTGTACAGGGAACTAAAGCACCCTTTTCACCATTGAGTAAACGACCAGAGTTCATTGCATGAAAGCCATCAACGTCTTTATGAGGGGCGATAGCAGCAATAATCACACTTTCGTCAATGTGTTTTGGTAAAGGCAATTGCACCAAAATACCGTGAACAGCGTTATCATTATTCAATAGTTGAAGTTGCTCTAACAATTGACATTGAGTGGCATCTTTAGGTAATTTAATTTCATTTGAAATCATACCGACTTCACGTGTTTGCTTTACTTTATTACGAACATAAACTTGGCTCGCAGGATCTTCTCCGACCAAAACAACGGTTAAGCCTGGAATAATTCCTTTATCTTCTTTAAGTTGTGCAACTTCAATAGCTAATGTTTTTCGTAAATCAGCAGCAGCCTGCTTACCATCAATGATCATGTGTATTTCACTTTGTTGAGTATGAGAAGAATTATTGGCTATTCTCTACTTATGGTATGCTTAAAAGTAGAAACATAATATCAGGCGTATGCTATTGAAGTTTTAAAAATTAAGCAAAAGGAATTTAGTGTTTTATTTAGTATCCATAAGAAATTAAATAAATAGATAAGCGTAAATTAAGTCATAAAAAAGCGCTAAAAGTATTTAGCGCTTTAGAATCAATGATAATATTATGACTTAGTCAAGATCATTTAGGGGCCATGAAACAATATAATCTTCAAAATACTCTATGGCAACATCATCATCTTTAACTATTTTTCCACGCACCGACATACCAGCTTTATGCATTGCAGATTTTTTACCTTTATTGAGTAATGGATGCCAAGAAGGCATGCCTCGTCCCTCTTTTAAACGCCTGTAAGTACAACTTGGTGGCATAAAAAATACACCGTCTAAGTTTTCTTGCGTCAGTCGGACACAATCGGGAACTAAGGTGGTACGCTCTTCATATTTCGAGCATTGGCAACTTTTCTCATTCAACAAATGACAAGCAATATTGGTGTAATGAATTTGCTCACCTTCATTTATGTGACTCGTTGGTAGTAATTCTGTTTCATCTGTTGTTTCATCGTCGTCAATAAACTTGTTTAGACAACATTTTGCACAGCCATCGCAGAGAGACTCCCATTCAGGGCGAGTCATTTCTTCTAATTTTTTTGTTTGCCAAAAAGGAGCTTGTTCGCTCATAAATTTATCTCTTTTACCGACTAATAGGGAGCTTGTTAAACTTAATAAATGGGTGGAAACTTTATTCGATCTGATAAATGCCCTACAGAACTGACAAAGTAATATGACAAATTCCAATGCATTAAACTCTTGTAATTGTTATAGGCTAAATATACGCGGCCATTTTCATCATCAGGAAATACCAGAGCAGCTTTAACGTCGACTTTAGGTAAGTTAGTACCATCTGCACGCCTTATACCTAAACGTTGCCATTGCGCTAACGTTTTTTCTGTTCCCGCCCAAGCTTTTAACCAGTTTTTACGGCTACCGGTATTTTTGGGTATGGCCAATGACATATCAAACCCCTGAGGTAACTTAACTTGTCTTCCCCATGTTAACTCGTCGTTCCAGCCTTCTTTGTTAAGATAATTCGCCATTGAAGAAAATACATCAGCCGAGTTCCCCCAGATATCTTTTTTTCCATCGCCATCACCATCTACTGCATAAGCGACAAATGAAGTCGGCATAAATTGATTTTGCCCCATGGCTCCAGCCCAAGAGCCTTTCATATTTTTAACACTAATATGACCTTGTTGAACAATAGTTAATGCGGCCCATAATTGCTTCTTAAAGAAAGCTTCTCTACGACCTTCGTACGCTAGCGTTGTAAGTGCAGAAATAACATTATAGTTACCCATGATTTTACCAAAGTTAGTCTCAAGTCCCCACAGAGCAACAATAAAACGAGGCTGTACACTATATTTCTTTCCAACTTCAGTTAGCAAAGGTAAATGTTTTTTATACATTGCACGCGCTTTCTCAACCTTCCAATCAGGTACACGTTTTGGTAAATAGGTATCTAAAGTTTCGACATTCTCGGGTTGAGCGCGATCAGCTTTTACCGCTCGTTCATGAAATTTTATTTTTGAAAAGGCACGTTTAACCAACTCATCATCATAGCCCTTCGTAAGCGCTTCTGCTTTTAGTGTAATAACATACTTTTCGAAGCCTGCTGCTGAAAGTTCTTTTTTCGCTGCTTGCACAGCGCTTATTGAACAAAATAATAAAGAACACGTGATCAGTAAGCTATAGCTTTTAATTTTCAATAATAGATTCATTCAACTCACCTTAATTTTTAATGCTCTTTCTTAATTGCATCTCTTCTTTATGTTGATCAAGTAAATTTTCTTTAGGTGGAGGAAGTTGTAAGTAATAACCTTGCTCATTTAACTTTTCTTTAACTTTATCAATATCGGCAAGCGCAAGCTTTTCTTTGTTTGCTAAATTCATCACGCTAACAAGTATTGGCTTACCAAACATTGACATTAGCGCTGCAGGCACCGTTGAAAAATCATCACGTTGTTTAACAAAAAGATATGTTTCTACTTTTTTAGAACTTTTATAGATAGTACACAGCATAAAGGAGACCTATGTTTTAGTATGAGTTTTACAGTAGCTTGAAATATTTCATTAAGAAAAGTACAAGCAGGATTATGATATTTTATCTTATGAATTTTTTTCAACATCTAAATATTACTTAAAATCATTATTGGCAAATAAACTTAATTCATTACCAAAAAGTGCATTACGCCAGCCATTTAAAATATCAACAGACAGACTATATTCAGGTGCATTGTTAAGTTTAAAGTGCCATGACAAAAACTGATTAATTTGCTTTTTAGATGCTAAATTCTCAGGTAAAAGCTCGATGTTTTCGGCCTGTTCGGCAATGAAACCTTTTACTTTTTTAAATATTTGTTTATAACCAGGGTGTTCGTCAAGACGAAGTATTTTCTCTGGGTATTTTCCGCAATCTTCTTGCTCTGCTTTTTTTAAGACCATCAGCATAGATTTACCTTTATGACGAACGTCTAACATTTCGACACCTTCAAGGTTTGACATAATCCCAACGTTCTCAGGATTATGAACCGCTAACGCAAATAAAGTATGGTCTTTAGCAATAAAGCCTATTGGCATATCACGACTTTTAGCTTGCTGAAAACGCCAGCTTGCTAAATACTGTAATAAATATAATTGTTTAGGGCTGAGTTTCCAACTGAGTTTGATATTACGATACAACTTACTTTCATCAATGGGGGTAAACTTTCGTTCAATCAATGATTCACTTTCTTGCTTTGCTGCATCAAGCCAACCTTTTTGTTCAAGTTCTTTATAAATACGCGGGTAGAGTTGAAATAAAAAATCGACATCAGCTTGAGCATAATCAAGTTGTTTAGCCGTTAAAGGCCGCTTCATCCAATCAGTTCGAGACTCAGACTTATCAACTTCAATGTCTAAATAATGATTAACCATTGCCGCATAGCCCATGGATAAACCATGACCAAGAAACGACATCATTATTTGACTATCAATTAAATTAACGGGACGACAATTTGCAGCAGTAAGAAAAACTTCTAAATCTTCTGAACAAGCATGTAACACTTTACAAATTTTTTCGTCTGTTAATAGCTGCCAAAATGGCGATAAATCGTCAACAGCAACGGGGTCAATCAAGGCTAAGTTTTCCCCGTCATTCACTTGAATAAGACCTAATTTAGGATACAAGGTACGCGTACGAACAAATTCGGTATCTATTGCTAAAAAATCTGCTTTCGCAAGTTTCTGACAAAGTTCTACCAATGAGGCATGATCTTCAATGTATGTTTTATTCAAGTAATTTGTCCCTTATAACTAACGACGACGACGTGTTGCTTGTTGGCTTCTTTGCTGATGCTTTTTCACTGAACGACGAATACGACGACTTTTTGCATTATCCATCGCTTTTTCATCAACTTTTACTTTGCTTTGTGTTTCAACAGGCAAACCGACTAATTTACGATAATAATTAACGTCAGCTAACGCTAACTCAGTCCAACCACCATTAGGTAATTGTCGTTTCATTTCCATATCACCATAGCGAACACGAATTAAACGACTTACCTGAACTTCTTGGCTTTCCCATAAACGGCGTACTTCGCGATTTCGTCCTTCCGAAAGTACGACATGGAACCAATGATTTCGTGCCTCACCACCTTTATAGGTGATTTTTTGGAATTTCGCCGGCCCATCTTCCAATTTAACACCCGCACGCAGGGTTTGAAGCATCGCTTCATTAACTTCACCAAACACACGTACGGCATATTCACGTTCAACTTTTTGTGAAGGATGCATTAAGCGATTAGCAAGCTCACCATCCGTCGTAAATAAAAGCATACCCGAAGTATTAATATCTAATCGACCTACAGCAACCCAACGGCTATTCTCTAGTGGCGGTAAACGATCAAAAACCGTTGGACGGCCTTCAGGATCTTTACGTGTACACATTTCACCTTCAGGCTTGTTGTACATGATGACACGACATAAATCGTCTTCTTTGGCTTTTAATTTTACGATATGGCCATCAAGACGAATTTGCTCGGTTCCTTCGATGCGGTCACCCAAAAAAGCGGTCTTTCCATCAATACTGATGCGACCCGCACTTATAAAGGTTTCCATTTCACGGCGTGAGCCTTTACCCGCTCGGGCAAGGACTTTTTGTAATTTTTCAGACATGGGGTTTAACTCTCTTTACGTCAGTAACTTCACAGGATTTCCCGCTACGTTGCTGTCTCTAAAATAAATAGTGTTTGTATATTTTTATCAATGCTGCTGATGTTGCTATAACTAAACCATTTCTTCAATTGGTTTATCTGTAGCGCCTAAATCAGCCATAGGCAATAATTCTGGTAACTGAGTTAATGATGTTAATGAAAAATAATCTAAAAATGTTTTCGTGGTTGCATATAACGAAGGCCTACCGGGCACTTCTTTGTTACCCACCACTTTCACCCAGTTTCTTTCTAATAATGTTTTCATTATATAACTACTTACCGCCACTCCGCGAATTTCTTCTATTTCACCGCGAGTTATTGGTTGTTTATAAGCAATAAGTGCGAGTGTTTCTAAAAGTGCACGAGAATATTTTGGCGCTTTTTCTTTATTGAGCTTAGCGACAAAAAACGCTAAGTCATCACTCAGTGTTGTAATCGTTTCAAAACGATAACCTGAAGCAACTTTTACAAGGTTGATACCTGAGTCTTTATATTTTATCACCAATTCATTAATAACATCACGAATTTCTTGATGACTTACCTGATAATTTATTAATAACTCTGTTTTCAATTGTTTAATATTTAATGGTGTATTACTCACAAAAAATGCAGCTTCTAAGAGTTGTGATAATTTCAAGCGTTCAATAGATGTCATTCAGGTAACCGCACTCTTAATTGACCGAAGACTTGCGTTTGCAAACATTCGATTAAACTTTCTTTAATCAGCTCTAAAATAGCTAAAAAAGTAACCACGACACCCTGCCTACCTTCTTGCACTTTGAATAACTCACTAAATTCAACAAAAGCTGAATTGGTTGCCGCAGCACGTTTTAAATACGCTAATATTAAAGACATTCTTTCTCGAGTGGATAGAAATTCTTTTTCTATATGATGATGCTCAAACGCTTTAGTACGTTTCATTACCCCCTGCAATGCAGAAACTAATTCACTCATTTCAACATGCGTTTCAAAAATAGCAGCTTGAAAGTCTTCAGCAAGTTCCGCGCTTCCTTCAAATAAGTCACGTTCCAATCGAGGGATTTGATCGAGCTGCTGAGCCGCATTTTTTATCACTTCATATTCTTGTAAACGGCGTACTAGCTCAGCTCGCGGATCTTCATCAGCTTCTTCTACAGCTTGTTTAGGTAATAATAAACGTGACTTTATTTCCATTAAAATGGCGGCCATCACTAAATACTCTGCCGCTAATTCCATTTTAATTTCTTTCATTAATTCGATATATTGCATGTATTGCGTTGTAATGGGGGCAATCGGCATATCAAGAATATCAAATTTTTGTTTACGAATAAGGTAAAGCAATAAATCGAGCGGTCCTTCAAATGATTCTAAAATAACTTCGAGGGCATCTGGCGGAATAAATAAATCTTGAGGCTTTTTGACCACCACTTCACCTCTTATCAACGCCAGCGGTAAAACCTGCTGAACCATCTCACGAGGTAATTTAGTTTTCTTTTGAGTAACTGATTGATTCAAAGTTTATTCACCATTCATAAAAAAGACTATTCAATGGGTGTTGGGTCGCCTTCACCCACACGAATAACGCTAGGTACATTATCAGAAAAGTCGACCACTGTTGTTGGAGGCTCACCTAAATGCCCACCATTAATAATTAAATCAACTTCGTGTTCTAAAATGTCGCGAATATGCTCGGGGTCATACTCCGCATGTTCTTGACCTGGCATAATCAATGTCGTCGACATAATAGGCTCTTGCAGCTCTGCAAGTAACGCTTGGGCAATTGCGTTGTCAGGCACTCGAATACCAATCGTTTTCTTTTTCGGATTGAGTAAACGTTTAGGTACTTCTTTTGAACCTTTAAAAATAAAAGTATAAGGCCCAGGTGTATTACTTTTTAATAAGCGATAAGCACTGTTATCCACACGAGTGTATTCAGATAATTCAGATAAATCACGACACACTAAAGTGAAATTATGATTTTTATCAATATCACGAATTTTACAAATACGCTCCAGCGCTTTTTTATCACCTATATGGCAACCTAAAGCATAACCGGAGTCGGTGGGATAAACGATAACGCCACCTTGTTGAATAATGGCTGTCGCTTGCTTCATCAAACGACCTTGCGGATTATCAGGGTGTACATAAAAGAACTGACTCATAAGGTTACTCCACTGTTGGTGTTGATGTTAGTTTCAGCATTATCTTTGGTATGACTTTAGTCTCAATGCCAAAGATCCCAAATAGGTTTTACTTTATCTGGCATACGTAAATTACGACCTAAATCACTCCATCGGGTAGGATAATGAAAATCTGATCCCATAGAGGCATGTAAATCATATTCTAAACAAAAGCTTAGCATTAATTTTCGTTGTTCGTTACCCATTTGCGGTAATACTATTTCTAAAGCATCACCTTTTGCTGCTTTGAATTGAGCCACTAAACGGCGCAACCATTTAGTTGATAAGTCATATCTCACCGGATGAGCGATAACCGCATTACCACCGGCAGAGTGAATAGCAATAATGGCTTCTTCAATAGAGCACCATGTAGGCTTTACAAAAGCGCGTTGACCTTTACCAATATATTTATCGAAAGCTTTTTGCATATGGTCAACATGACCTTCTCGCAATAATATTTTTGCAAAATGTGCTCGGGTAATTGAGCCTTCACCCGCTAATGCTTTCGCTTGCTGATAAATACCGGGGAAACCACATTTTGTGAGTTTTTCACCCATAGTTGTCGCACGTAATTCTCTCGCTTCTTGTTGGCTTTCAATTAATGTTTGTAATTCATTATTGTTAACATCAATATTTAAACCCACGATATGAATTTCAAAGCCATGCCAACTGGTTGATATTTCAATACCATTCACTAATTTTAATGGATGATTTTTTTCTAAAATATAATTTTTAGCGATAGATAAGCCTTTCACTGTATCGTGATCAGTAATCGCTAAAACGTTCAATTGGAAGTTAACCGCCCGCTCAACAAGCTCTTGCGGCGTTAAGGTACCGTCAGAGCATTTCGTATGACTGTGCAAATCTACCCGTAGGCTATAATAATCAGCTAAATCAGAGGTTGACAATACAGTCATAATCGGTTCTTCTATAGGGGAATTAATTGCTGATGCAATTTTACTGAGATGAAGACAATAATGATACAAGTAAAACAAACTATTTCGATGATTTGTTGGTGGCATAACTCTACATAAGTGGGTTGTGATGTTTACTTGTACGTAAAAATTCAAAAAGCCTGCTTATTTTATATGAGTGGGCTTTTTACTTTTTAGCATTACGCTAAAGAATGTTGAGAGAAAATCATGATTAAAATTCGTATTAAAAGTTGGTTTATATGGTGGCTACTGCCGATTTATGCAGGTTGACCATTAGTTAAAATTTAACCGTTAGGAAAGCATATGAACCATCAGAATACTTTTGCTATAAATGAGCAAACTGGCAGTGTTAATACTTTGTCAGAAACAGTAAAATATCAAACAGATCCACTGGCGATATTTCACCAGTTAAGCCAAAAAACTGATAATAACTTATTATTAGAATCAGCTGAGATTGATAAAAAACATCAATTAAAAAGTTTATTACTTACCGATGCCGCATTGAAAATTACTTGTCATGGTAATGAAGTTACCTTTGAAGCGTTAACAAAAAATGGCCACGCGGCACTTGAATTCGCACAACAGCAATTAGCCGAGCACGCGACATTAACAGCTGACAACAATTCGTTTAATGCGGTTTTCCCTGAAGTTACTCAACAACTTGATGAGAAGTCTCGCTTATTAGCGATTAACCCTTTTCAAAGTTTGCGCTTATTCAATAAATTAGAAAATAGTAACGGGCACCCTTTTGCCGTATTTCTGGGTGGTGTTTTTGCTTTTGATATGATGTCGATGACCGAACAATTGCCTGAAGTCAGTAATGGCGACAATACTTGTCCTGATTTTGTTTATTACCTTGCTGAAACTGTTGTTGTTATTGACCATGAAACACAGTCGACTGAAGTCATTGGTAATGTTTTTTCAGGAAAAGAGGCGGGCAATAATTTAGCCACTATTCGTCAACGGTTAAGCGATATAAAAAGTATTCTTGCTCAACAATATATAGCACACGAAATTCCACGAACTAATGCTAGTGAAAGCCCTATTGAAAAAAACAAAGTTAGCAGTGATATTTCTGATGAACAATTTTGTAATACCGTTAACCAATTAAAAGAAAATATTCGCGCAGGTGATATTTTCCAAGTGGTTCCTTCTCGTACATTTACGCTTAATTGTTCAAATACGTTAAATGCCTATAAAGCATTAAAGCAAAGCAATCCTAGTCCGTATATGTTTTACCTTAAAGATAGCGACTTTTGTATTTTTGGTGCTTCTCCAGAATCCGCATTAAAATACCAACACAAGAATCGCCAAGTAGAAATTTACCCTATTGCAGGAACACGTCCACGTGGTTTTAATAAAGACGGCTCAATTTCCCTCGATTTAGACAGTCGTATTGAACTTGAATTGCGCTTAGATAAGAAAGAATTAGCTGAGCACACCATGCTCGTTGATTTAGCACGTAACGATATTGCACGCGTTAGCCAAGCAGGCACTCGATATGTAGCGGATTTACTTAAAGTTGACCGTTATTCTCATGTTATGCATTTAGTGTCTAGAGTCTGTGGCACGTTAGATCTCGACTTAGACGCCCTTCACGCTTACCAAGCTTGTATGAACATGGGCACTTTATCGGGTGCGCCGAAAGTAAAAGCAACGCAATTAATAAGAGAAGTTGAAGGAAAACGTCGTGGCAGTTATGGCGGCGCCGTTGGTTATTTAACGGGTGATGGTGAGATGGACACCTGTATTGTTATACGTTCTGCTTTTGTTAAACATGGCATCGCCCATGTTCAAGCAGGTGCTGGTGTCGTTTACGATTCAGACCCGCAGTCAGAAGCCAATGAAACCAAGCAAAAAGCACAAGCGGTGATCAACGCGATTCAACATGCAGAACTATTTACGGTTGAAATCTGTGCAAAACCAAATAAGGAGAACGAACATGCATAATCATACAGATAATAATGATAACGGAAACGTTAAAATTTTCATGCTCGATAACCTTGATTCATTTACCTACAATTTAGTAGATGAATTTCAGTGTTTAGGTTTTGATCCAACCATTTATCGCAACACATTGTCAGCCGACTTCATCTTTGAGCAAATGCAAAATTGTACCGACCGTGTGCTACTTGTATTGTCACCTGGTCCTGGCGAACCAAGTAAAGCGGGGTGTTTGATGGAACTCATTGCAAAATGTGCCGGTCAGTATCCCATATTAGGTATTTGTTTAGGTCATCAAGCGTTAATTGAACATTATGGTGGAGACATCGTTCGCGCGCCTGAAATAGTTCATGGTAAAGCATCAAATATTACGCATCGCCAAAACGGTGTTTTTCAAGAGATTAATCATCCATTACCTGTCGCTCGTTATCATTCTTTAGTGGCAAGTAATGTGCCGAAAACACTCGATATTATTGCTGAATATATAACGTCTGAACAAATCAGTTTACCGATGGCAATTGAACATAAAAGTGATTCGGCATTAGGTTTTCAATTTCACCCAGAGTCAATTTTAACAACCTACGGCGGCACGTTATTAGCGCAAACTATTCGCTATTTATTAACGCCAAGGCGATTAACTACAAGTTTATTAGCGACAACATCATTACCAACAGATAACGTCAATACCGCAGGAGCTTCTCATGAGTAAACTTTTACAACAACTTGTTGATGGGTGTGACATTAGCCAAAGTGACGCTGAAAATTTTTTCAATAAAATGATCAAAGGTGAAGTTGAACCCGTATTGTTAGCCAGCGTATTAACCGCTTTGAAAATGAAAGGTGAAACCGCTAACGAAATATCAGGTGCCGCACTTGCTGTTAGAAGTTCAGCAACACCATTCCCATCACAAGCAAACAATGTAGCTGATTGTGTTGGTACTGGTGGAGACGGTGCAAATACCATTAACATTTCAACGACTGCCGCAATATTAGCTGCAGCTTGTGGTTTAAAAATGGCAAAGCACGGTAACCGCAGTGTTTCTAGTTTGTCTGGCTCTGCTGATTTATTAGAAGCCTTTGGCGTAAATTTGATGATGTCGCCAGCAACGGCCAGTGAATGTTTAGCGCAAACTAATTTATGCTTTTTATATGCACCTGCTTATCATCCTGGTTTTAGACATGCGGGGCCCGTTAGAAAAGCAATGGGTGTGCGCACGTTATTTAATATATTGGGGCCATTAGTAAACCCTGCTTCGCCAAGCATTATGCTACTTGGGGTTTATACGCCAGCGCTTATTAATGTTATGGCCGAAAGTCTCCTATTAACCGGCGTAAAGCGTGGTTGGGTCGTTCATGGCAGTGGTTTAGATGAAATCGCACTTCATGGTGAAACCCAAATCAGCGAGATTGAAAACGGGCAATGTACAACGCGTGTAATTTCCCCTGATGATTTTGGGCTACAAAGTTACACCCTTGAAGATATTAAAGGTGGAACACCGCAAGAGAATGCCGAAGCGATTCGCGCCATTCTTATCGGTAAAGGTCAAGCTGCTCACAATGCTGCGGTAATTATAAACTGCGCGGCATTGCTTTATTTACATGATAAAGCGAGCGATTTAAAAACAGCGGCGAATATGGCAAGTGAAGTATTAGCGTCAGGCAAAGCATTAACAACATTAGAAAATATGGTAGCAATATCAAACTCAGGTTCAAAATCAGACTCAGAGGCAACGACATAGCATGACAAACATATTAGAGAAAATAGTTGCTGACAAACGCATTGAAATTGAGCAGCTAAAAATAGACTTCCCGTTAAGTGATTTTATTGACACCTTAGTACCGACTCAAAAAGATATGTACGCGGCACTCGATAGAAAACAAGGCGAAGCACACGCAGGTTTTATTTTAGAGTGTAAAAAAGCATCACCATCAAAAGGGTTAATACGTAAAGATTTTGACCCAAAAGCTATTTGCCAAATTTACGACAAATACGCCGCTGCGATATCTGTTTTAACCGATGAAAAATATTTTCAAGGCACTTTTGAATATTTAAAAATCGTCACCGACACTGTAAATTGTCCGGTGCTTAATAAAGATTTTTTTGTTGATGCATACCAAGTATATTTGGCACGTTATTATGGCGCTGACGCAATTTTATTAATGCTCAGTGTATTAAATGACGACGAATATAAAGCGCTAGCTGCCATTGCAGAGCAATATAACTTAGCCGTATTAACTGAAATATCAAATGATGAGGAACGCGACCGAGCCATTGCGTTGGGGGCTAAGCTTATCGGTATTAATAACCGCGATTTACGTGATTTATCCACCGACATCGCCCGAACGTTTGATTACGCACCCACATTACCTGAAGATCGCATTGTTATTTCTGAATCAGGTATTTATACCAACGAACAAGTGCGAGAATTAGCGCCAGCCGTAGACGGCTTTTTAGTCGGTAGCTCGATTATGGCAGAAGACGATATAGATTTGGCCTGTCGAAAACTCATTTATGGTAACAATAAAGTCTGTGGTTTAACTGAAACTAAATACGCACAGGAAGCCACTAATGCAGGTGCACAATTTGGCGGTTTAATTTTTGCTGAAAAATCGCCTCGTTTTGTTACCGAAGAACAAGCTCAAGCGATTGTCGAGCAAGTCCCCTCTTTGAAATATGTTGGTGTATTTGTTAATCACCCTATTGAAGAAGTCGTCCAACTCGCAACAGTGCTTAACTTATTCGCCGTGCAACTTCATGGTAATGAAACCGCAGCATATATTGGCTCACTAACGTCGTTATTACCCGAAACGTGTCAACTATGGAAAGCTTTACCTGTAGAGAGCGAAGTTCCAGAATTGATGAATAATGCACAATTTTATATTTTAGATGGCAAAAATGCGGGCAGTGGTGAAACGTTTAATTGGCAAGCGTTAGCCGAATCTGAGCAAGACTTGACCCAATGTTTTCTCGCGGGTGGTTTGTCTATTAATAATATAGAGCAAGCTATTAGCCAGAAAACAGCACTCGATTTATTTGGTTTGGATCTCAACTCCGGTGTTGAAACAAGCCCAGGCGTTAAAAGCCGTGAAAAACTTCAACAAGTTTTCGCCGCCATTAGACACTATTAGACACTATTAGACACTATTAGACACTATATTAGTCATAGCAAACACACAACGTGTGTATACCGCATTAGGAATAAAGAAAATGACAGAACAAACAGCAAATCAAGAAACAGTAAAAGCTAAAAAAACGTTACCCGCTTATTTTGGTGAATTTGGCGGCATGTTCGTCGGCGAATTATTAGTACCCGCTCTTGAGCAATTAGAACAAGCATTCATTGAATCACAAGAAGACGAAAGTTTCTTGGCTGAGTTTAATGACTTATTAACAAATTACGCAGGTCGTCCAACACCGCTGACGTTAACCCGTAATTTATGTAAAAACCCATTAGCTAAGATATATTTGAAACGTGAAGATTTATTGCACGGTGGCGCGCATAAAACCAATCAAGTCCTTGGCCAAGCGTTACTCGCCAAACGCATGGGAAAAACAGAAGTCATTGCTGAAACAGGCGCAGGGCAACATGGTGTTGCCTCAGCAATCGCTTGTTCCTTATTAGGCTTGAAGTGTAAAGTTTACATGGGCGCATTAGATTGTGAACGCCAGCAACCGAATGTTTTTCGCATGAAGTTAATGGGTGCAGAAGTCATTCCTGTAACAGCCGGTTCTGGCACGTTAAAAGATGCGGTTAATGAAGCCTTACGTGACTGGTCTGCAAATTATGAAAATGCCCATTATTTATTAGGTACGGCAGCTGGACCTCATCCTTTTCCAACTATCGTACGTGAATTTCAAAAAATGATTGGTGAAGAAGCCAAGCAACAAATTCTCAAACAAGAAGGTCGATTACCTGACTACGTTATCGCTTGTGTAGGCGGTGGTTCTAATGCCATTGGTATTTTTCAAGATTTTATCAAAGAAACTGATGTAAAATTAATTGGCGTAGAAGCTGGCGGTAAAGGTGTTGAAACCAATCAACATGGCGCAACCTTAGTTGCAGGTACCAAAGGTATGCTCCACGGAAACTACACCTATATTATGCAAGACAAGTCAGGACAAATAGAAGAGTCTTATTCTGTATCTGCTGGTCTTGACTACCCCGCAGTTGGTCCGCAACATGCCTTTTTGAAAGATACTGGTCGTGCTCAGTATATTCCTATAAATGACGATGAAGCGTTAAATGCGTTTAAAACCTTAGCGATGAATGAAGGTATTATTCCTGCGCTAGAGTCATCGCATGCACTCGCTCAAGCGATAAAAATGGCAGAAGCGGTGACTGAAGAAACGGTATTTCTTGTCAATTTGTCTGGACGAGGTGATAAAGATTTAGCCCATGTACAAACAGTGTTACAAGCTGAAGAAAATAATCAAGGAAAAGTATAATGAGCTTAGCTATCACTTCAGATCAAACAATAACGACACGTTATCAGCAAACGTTTGCTCAATTGAAAGAAAAAAATCAAGGCGCTTTTATTCCCTTTGTAACGATTGGCGATCCAAACCTTGAACAATCCTTTGAAATAATTAAAGCGTTGATCGACGCTGGCGCGGATGCATTAGAATTAGGGATTCCATTTTCTGACCCAAGTGCTGACGGTATTACTATTCAAAGAGCAGCACTGCGTGCACTAAACTCTGGTGTAGACACAGATGCTTGCTTGGATGTTTTAGCCAAAGTACGCGCTTATGCACCTAATATACCTATTGGTTTGTTACTTTATGGAAATTTAGTTTTTGCTCGTGGTATTGATACGTTTTATAAAGATATGGCTGCTGTTGGTGTCGATTCGGTGTTAATCGCCGATTTACCGCTTCGTGAAAGTGCACCATTTCGTGAAGCAGCAGTAAAATATGGCATTGCGCCAATATTTATTGCGCCCCCCAATGGCAGTGATGAAATTTTAAAGCAGGTTGCTCAATATAGCCAAGGTTATACTTACGTATTAAGTCGCGCGGGTGTTACGGGGGTTGATGTTCCTACAGATTCATTAACCGATGAAGCTAGCCCTGCTCATCATTTAGTTGCCGCGTTAAAAGCAAACAATGCTGCACCAGCCGTTATTGGTTTTGGTATTTCTAGACCTGAACAAGTTAAAGCGGCTTTATTAACAGGAGCAGCAGGGGCTATCAGCGGCTCAGCCGTCGTTAAGCTGATTGAAAATAATCTTGATGACAATCAAGCAATGTTGAATGCTTTAACCCGTTTTGTTCAAGAAATGAAAGCAGCAACAAAGTAATCAACTAAATGCTTACTCTCTTTTAAAAAACCACATAAGCCAGCTTAATGAACATTCGCTGGCTTTACTTTTTATCTCTATTAATTAGCTCTCTATTAAATTACAGTGAGAATTATAAATCTCTTTATTCCCTCTCGTAATACAGATAAGTGTATATGCTAATCTAGTGATTTTTCTAGCCATCAATAGCGCATATCGTATACCTTAGTACTATTGAAATATTAACGGAAAATAACCTTGCAGCCCATTATTCAAATTACAGATGTTAATAAGACTTATGCTACCGGTTTTAAGGCACTTAATAATATTAACTTATCGATAAAACCCGCTGAAATTTTTGCATTGTTAGGGCCAAATGGTGCGGGTAAGACGACACTCATTAGTACTATTTGCGGCATTGTTGATGCTACATCAGGGAAAATTACGGTTGATGGTAAAGATATAGTCACAGATTATAGACATACACGCGGACTTATTGGTTTAGTACCACAAGAATTAACCACCGATGCTTTTGAAACCGTATGGACTACAGTGTCATTTAGCCGTGGATTATTTGGCAAAAAACCAAACCCCGCCTTCATAGAAAAAACGCTTAAATCATTGTCACTTTGGGATAAAAAAGACAATAAAATGATCGAGTTATCGGGGGGGATGAAGCGCCGAGTGATGATTGCTAAAGCACTCTCCCATGAACCTTCCATTTTATTTTTAGATGAACCCACTGCTGGCGTAGATGTAGAGTTGCGCAAAGACATGTGGGAGTTAGTAAGACAATTACGTAACGATGGCGTAACTATTATTTTAACCACCCATTATATTGAAGAAGCCGAAGAAATAGCAGATCGTATTGGTGTTATTAAAAATGGTCAACTTATTTTGGTTGAAGACAAAACAGCTTTAATAAATAAACTCGGTAAAAAACAGCTGATCCTCGATTTAAAAGTTCCCTTAAATATAATACCTTCGGCCTTAGCTGACTTTAACTTACAAATTAACAATGATGGCAGGCAATTAATTTATACTTACGACACAACTAATGAACACACGGGTATTTCTGCCTTACTTCAGCAGTTATCATTAGCCGCTATTGCGTTTAAAGATATCAAAACAGATCAAAGCTCGTTGGAAGATATATTTGTCTCATTAGTCAGGGAAAGCACATGAATCGTTACGCTGTAGCGGCTATTTATAAATTTGATTTGTCAACCGCGACTAGGATGTTTGAAAAGAT
>JASDWX010000021.1:0-29213 GCA_041890515.1 Alteromonadaceae bacterium | reverse complement strand
TGAGATGCATAATAACATCTCTAAGTAGGTGGCCAAATTAACTATGCCACTTCAGTGAGACTCTTAAATCATCGTTACTAAATGGTCTCACTGTGAGACTCTTAAATCATCGTTACTAAATGGTCTCACTGTGTGTAACTATTAAAACAATGGCTACTATAGTAATTAAACTATAAGTGTAGATGTGACTTTTATTGAAGACTTTATAAACTCACTGAATGGTGTAATATTCCCATCAACTGATGCTGACTCTAAAGAGGATAAGTATTGTGTTCTTTCTCTTAACTGAACAATAGCCCAAGGGTAACCGCCTAGTATCAATAGAAAGTTCATTAAAAACCTCGCTGAACGACCATTTCCATCAGGGAATGGGTGAATATATCCAAGTGATAAATGTCCTAAAATAGCTTTTACAATAAAGTGTTCTTCTTCGTTTATTAACTCTTTAAGGGCATCCATGCAATCCATTAGTTGTTCACTTGGAGGGGGCACATGCTTTGAACCTCGAATATATATTGGTCCTTTTCTGTATCCAGCTAAGTCAATTACTTGGATAATACCTACTGAAATACATGGCTGAAAAAGAGCTGTATACCACTCAGTTAAACCAACACTTATCAAATATTCTAGATCTAATTCACCTTCTGTTTGATAAGCTTCATTAATGAGATCTTTAACTTTATTGAAGGCATCAAAATAGCCTTTGGCAGCTAATGCATCTTTTTGTTCTTTATCTTTAGATTGAGTTTCTGGAGACCAATCTCCTTCTGCTACTTTCTTTATTAGTTCAGGGGTTACTTGATACCCCTCTATAGATAAAGAGTTGTATGCATCACTTACGTATAGCTCTTCTATCATACTTAACGTATCTCTAATGCTACGCTTTTTAAATTCAAAAGTAGGAGGTAGGTCATCAAAGACTTCGATCACAGCAGGGCGCATTTTATTCCAGAAAGTTCGTACACGAGTGCTTGAAGGTGATTCTCCTTTTCGTCCACCTAATGGAATTAAAACTTCCTCGAAAGGGTTAAGTCTTGTAGAAATATCTAACCCCGCCCCTTTCATAATTGTTTCTAAGTTTCGGCTTTCAGGTTTCATCTCTAAAGCTTCTAAGGCACCGATTATCCTATTACCAGAGTTTGTGTTTTTTGTAGTTAATATTGCTTCTGATAACTTATTTATGTCTGAACTTTTAATTGCAAGCTGAACGCTAACTGGATTTGAAGTATAGATTCTAGGTGCACATTCAACTAATGCACTTTCTAATGAGTGGGTATATACAGAGTTTTTGTAATAGATAGTTTGATAAGGTTCTTTAGATGTACCTAGAATCAACAAACTCATATTATTTGGAAGAGATACTTTTGTATTTGTAGACGCAGAATTTTTAGTAAAAGCAATAATTTGATTAGGAAGTGCATTATTTCCAGTAAGAAGATCTAAAGATGCTTCAGGAGATAAGTAATAATCAGTACCAAATTTTTCTCCAAGATATTGACCTATAAAGGCCCAAATTGATTCAAACCATAATGCTGATTCTCCAGCATTTTCCGCCAATAAGTCGGCATCTAATAAATACCAGCTTCTTATTATTTTCTTTAGATATCCATGTCTAGTAAGTAATGAACGTTCTTTTGGAGAAATTGAGTTGGAATTGACTATATTGCCAAGCGCAGCATTACCTGCACGAGCTAAAGCTTCAGCTAGCTTTTCATTAATAGTAATGGCCATATCTATCTCCTATCTTTGTACTATTTACTAATAGATTAACATCTTAGCATTCCTGCCCACCAAAAACTAGTAGTTACGAACTTGTATAACTAGTAATTACGAACTTGCATAACTAGTAATTACGAACTTGCATAACTAGTAATTACGAACTTACGAAACTAGTAGATATGAGCTTAGAACTAGTAGCTACGAACTTAGGAGCTAGTAGATATGTGTTCGCAATAGAGTAGAGTGAACTTGTGACAAGAGTTTTGCCATATTTGACAACGGAGTTGCCAATCTTGACGGGGATATTGCCAAATTTGACTCGATTTCAAATGAAGGTATTTGAAGATTATTATAAGGAATCTACTTTAAAGGCAGTTCTCTCCTTACATTGGTTATATAACATTATAATACTCATAATCGTTATAATAGTTATAACATAAATAGAATGAAATGTATATATAACCAATTGTTCTACAAGGGCTTATAGCAGACATTAAATACTAAGTGTTTAATAAATTATTAAATAAAAATTAAATATTATTTAATAAAAAGATCTAATCAGACTCATATTATCTGTTTTCATAACACTTTCTACAATTCCCTGGAGATATTGATTTGATCATAGCTACTTGTGAGTAGTAAGACTCAGTGCTTTAAGAAACCCAGAAGCAATCGTGAAAATTTTATTTCTAGAGAGGTTATCCCCTTGGTAGAAAAAGCAAACTATGCAACTTGTTCAGATTGATACAAAGTGTTGTGTTGTGAAACAAACCACTCTGTTATGTATTGAAATCCATGTGCTATCCCCCGATTAGCATCTCTCTAGTTATTATCTCCTTTAAGTTAAATGATGTGTGATATTCCCCCCCAATTATCTACTCACTAAATTGCCATTTTAATTTTGAACCATTCATCAAATTGCTCAATTGGCCAACCGAGAATTTTTCTCCCAATCTTCACTGGCTCAGGGATTTCATTTTCTTTCCTCCATCTTAAAATGGATGAGTCTGATGCATTTAACATCTGTTTTACTTCTTGTTGTGTATAAAATATTTTATTCATTACATTTACCTCTTTTTATTTAAGCTACTTTATCTATCGTCCATTTCTGAACGTTGTAATTATTAAATTGATTTATGTGGAATTCGCTATTCGATTGTAATGTTCTAGAAATAGGAAATTCAGTTTTATTAATGTATTCGAATCCAGCCATTGGCAGAATTATCTTTGCTACTTTGTCATGCGCTACTTTACGAAGCTCAATATAGTTAAAACGGTTATATACTTTTATTAACCCCTTCGGTCTATGATTTAAACATGATTCGGCCACATCTTCTCGCACATCTAACCCAGGTAAAAGTGAGCGAAACGTACGTCTTAAGTCATGTAAAACAAAGTAAGGTACACCTGCTTTTTTCAGAACATTTTCTGTTAATACGCCTTTCATTTTACTCTTACCAAAAAGTTTATTGATGGCGGTGTTAATTGTGTCCGCTGATATATGTGGGGTATTGCTTTTTCGGCGAGCGGGGAACATAAAGTTAGAGCCATTTGATAGCACTTTTAATCTTTGAAAAAGAGGGATTACGCTGTCAGGAACTGGGATGGCTATCGCCAAGTTATTTTTACTAGAGTTAGACCAAATAGACAGTATATTCTGCTCCCAATCTAAATCTTCCCATTCGGCTGTAAGAAGCTCCATTTTCCTTTGTCCAAAAATTAAAAGTAGCGCTAGTGCTATAACTGTTGTCTCTGTAAACACCTCCGGATAGTCTTTGATTAAAGCAAAAAAACGTTCAATTTCAAACTCTGCTAATGCAACACCGGACAGGGGAACAGGTCCTCCTGCATGGCGTTTTATGTCTAAATTATTAGCAATATTTTGGTCCAAAATACGATTTTCAAAAGCATCGGTAAATACAGTTCGAATTAAATACAATGCACGCCTTGCAATACTTAAGCGCCCACTTACAACAATTTTTTTCAGCGATATTTTGAGTTCAAAACCTGTTATTAGCTCTAAATTTTTATCGCCTAGAAATGGTTTCAAATCATTGTTATATATGCGCTTTTCAGCAGTGTACTCACAGGTCGTATGGCTGAAAAAGTGCATAAATAAATCATCAATATTATTTATATTACTGTTTGATGAATTAACAATTGGATCCGCACCTAAATTTAATAAACGCTTTAAATCCATCACCTTCTCAAAGGCAGCTTCTACTGACATCAGAGCTGAATTATTCTCTCCATATGTGCCAATTTTCTTAATCTTACGGTTTCCTTCCAACTGGTAACGAAAATGAAATGTTGCTACTCCTGGTTCTAGTACTTCCATAATTAAGTTACTCGCAATCGTTAATGTTTGCGAGTTTCCTGTCTTAATAATTTTCTTTATTTTATTTACAGTCAATTTTGATTTCATGAGTATTCCTCTTGTTTAAAAACTATACATATGATTTCACGTGACGATATAGACATCAAATAGCTGTCTAGTATAATTTCATTTAATTTCAATGTGATACGTATTCGTATAATGATATAGGCAATATTAGATTAGCCAGTAATTCATGAATTTCTCTTCTCTCATTTACAGAACTATCGTCAATGAAAGATTCAAAAGTGCCAGCAGTACAAACATTAAAACATTTCGCTACAACCACTGCTGATACATTCAATTGATGCATTAAAGCGGCACAAGTTCTACGTAAGTCGTAGATTCTGAACTCTGCTACCCCCATATCGCTAAGTAGATTATTAGGTATATTTTTCTTTGATGATGATTTACCAAAGAGCCTTAACAAATGAAGACGAAATTCATTAGAAGACATGTGGCCATGATTATTTCTATTTTTATTTGGAAAGAGGTATTCAGATTCTGTTGAAAGCTCTTTTAATCTTTCAAAGATTGGAATCACCTGGGTTGGAATTGGAATAGAAAAATTCCTTGCCATTGGGTTATCCATGTATAAATTAAATAGTTTGCTTTTAAAGCATATATTTTCCCATTTCGCACTATGTAGATCTGTCTGTTTGATGCCCAAAACTAGCATCAGAAAATATCCAATTTTAATATCTTCTGGCACAAGATCAGGATTATTTCTACAAGCTATGAATATGTCTTCTATATTTTCAGTTGAGAGCAAAGTTTGTTTAACTTTAGTACTTATAATAAATTTGCTGAATTTTCCATTTTTGCATTCTTGAGCGTTCTGAATTGCGTTTTTCAATGATGTTTTCATATCATCATTTTTTTCAAAACGACCAATTTCAATCATTTTATTCCCCTTAGCTGATGACAAGCTATAGTGCCAAATAGCTAATGAAGATGTTATGATATTCAAGAACAAATTTCTTCCAACATGCAATCGCGTCTGCTGTCCGCTATGTACTTTATTTGTTAACTCTTCTGTTGATAATTTTAACTTCATTTTAATACCTACCTCTGTTTATTTCGAAATAATGATACCCCCTAACCCCATGAAAACTATATTTAAAAAATCAAATAGTTTAAAGGCAATTAAAATTACTTTATTAATTCATAATTTTTCAAACACTTAATTTTTGGGAAAAGCTAACGGTAAGATGAGATCTGCGAGCATTTCATGTGCGAGTCGTCGCTCCTTCTTATATTCATAGCGATTATATGTGCGAACAAGAATTGAATCTGCATGATTCAAACACTTCTCCGCGACTTCTTTTGATACACCTAATTCAGCTAATAAGGTTCGAAATGTTCGTCGTAAATCATGAATTGTGAATTCGGGCACACCTGCTTTTCCCAAAACATTTTCACTTGTTTTTTTAGTATTGATCACTTTTCCAAAGAGATCGGCTAGCGTGTGATTCACCGTATCGTCAGAGATGAAAGGACGCGTACTTTTACGACGATTCGGAAAGAGGTGATCTGATCTTCCAGATAATACTTTTAGCCTTTCGAATAAGGGAATTATCTGATCACGGATGGTAACTGCTAATGATTTTTGAGATTTTGTGTTATCAGCATAAATTTGGAAAAACTTTGTTTCCAAGCAAACGTCACTCCATCTAGCAGAAAATAATTCCATCTTTCGCATACCTAAAATAAGCAATAGTGTGATTCCAATATATGTTTGCTCAGGCACTTTTCTTGGATACTGACGAAAAACTGTAAACATTTTTTCAATATCATCTATTAGTAGATAAACATCGCGAGGTAATGGGCAACCTCCTGCATCTTCTTTTGCAGTGTAATTGACAGCCGGATTAGATGTTATTAACTGACACTTAACGCCTAATTTAAATATGTTTTTACATAAATAGAGACTTTGAGTCGCAATAGAAGGGCGACCAGATTTTACGACTTTTTGCACTAATTCGAATATGTCGAAAGGGTGAATTTTATCTAACAAAATATGGCCAATGTAAGGTTTTATTTCTTTCTTGTATAAACGGATCGGAATATTAATCGATTTTATTTTTTGAGATTTTTGCTCAATATATAAATCAGCTAAATCATTTACCGTTTTGATGCTGTGGAATTTTTTTCGAGATTGGTCTAATTTTGGATTGTCGCCATTAGCGACCATTGAATTATAATCAATCGCTTTTTTTATCGCATCGTCATAACTCATTAGTTCAACGTTTGTATTACTAAACGTGCCTATGGTCATTTGACTGCGATGATTATTTATTTGAAAGCGATAAACCCACCGGGCGACACCTTCTTTTTTGACATCAAGATACAATGCTGGGTAAACTCTAGTTAGGGCAACTACACCAGCGTTAACTAACTTATTAATTTCTGTTTTTGTATGATTTTTCAATTGTACTCACTCCACGATAAAGTTGACGCAAAGTAAATATTCATTTTTTAAATGAGATGGCGGGTAAGTTGGCTTAACTCCAACCAACCGTGACTACTAACCTATTGATAAATTAATACAACTATTAGTTTTAGCCGAAGACAGATCGCGAATATTGAATAGCCTTTAAAGCAACTTCATCATTTCAAAAGCCATCGTTATCTATGGCTTTTTTTATGGGCAGTTGAATACCTTAATATGGTAAAAGTAGAACTTGCTTGGTATAACATCAGTAGAAATTTAATCAGGGAGCTTTAAAATGATCACTCTATCCGCCAACCAATGCCGTGTTATTGGCGTAATGCTTGAAAAAGAAACCACTACACCTGAGCAATATCCACTCTCTTTGAACGCTATAACCATAGGCTGTAATCAAAAAAGTAACCGTGAACCAGTAACATCATTTTCTGAAAATGATGTACAAAATTTAATAGATGAACTGGTAGAAATGAATCAATTAATGGTAGATCGTAAGGCATCCGTTAGAGTAAACAAATACTTTCATCGGTTTTGTGATACTGAATTTGGCAATTTAAAATTTACACCTCAGCAAAAAGCGATTATTTGTATGTTATTGCTTAGAGGGCCTCAAACTCCTGGAGAATTGAGAACGCGTACGAATCGCTTGGCTGATTTTAACGATGTGAGTGACATTGAAACGACTTTGCAGCAGTTGCAAGACGGCAATAATCAAACCTTAATTAAAAAGCTAGAACGAGAACCGGGAAAGCGAGAAGCCCGCTATGTTCATTTATTTTCAGACACCAGTGAACTCGATTTAATGACTATTACTACTCTGCAAACTGGTGATGCTTCGCCTGATATCAAGTCATCACTTGCGCAAAGAATTGTAACGTTAGAAAAGCAAGTCGCGGTGTTGAGCGAACAAGTATCCCACTTAACAGATTTACTTGAAAATAAGTAATTATCGATTTAATACCCAAGCAGAACTAAAATATACATGGCAAATAATTCTACTATACACGTTCAACCATAGATACATGCTTAATTGTCGCGCTTAATTCATTGAGATCACGTACAACAATATTTGCCAACTTCTCATAACTCGCCGTTTTACCATAATTGATAAGACAAGACATGGTGTTAGCATTTTTCGCTGCTTGTAGATCATATAAATAGTCACCAACGTATAATAAGTTTTCAGGGGCTACCTGCCACAATGCTGCTAAATGCAATAAGGCATCAGGCGCAGGTTTAGCTTTGTGATCTTCTCGGGTCAATAATATCTTAATATCAATATTATTATTTTCAATTTTTATAGTCGCTGCTTGACGACAATTTCGCGTAACAATCGCGCATGGCAAAGACAATGCAGACAATAAGGTTAAAATTTTCTCGGTGCCCGCCAGTTTTTTTGCCCCTACCGCATCGTTGATTTCATACTCAACTAATAGTTCATTAGCATCAACTTGCTGACTTTCTGGTAAGGCAGCAACAAAATCTAATAAATCGATATTTTTTGGACAAGCCAAAGAGGCTCTTATGCTGTCAAAATCTAAAGATGAAGATACCAGGGTATTGTCTAGATCAAAGATAACCCCCATAAGTTTATGTGTTAACAATACTGTATTACTCCTATTTCTATCTGACCGAACGATCAAATTTAACAATCAGATCCGCTGTGATTTACAACATCTCCACTACGGTATAATACGTGGCAATAGTGCATTGAGATCAAATGCCTCTTAAGACGGTTGGTTAGGCGTTTACCTTATCAAAGACTGAAATCATCTATGATGTTTTAATGGCTTAAATAACCAATTAAAATTAGATATTTATGAATTTTAACTCAACATTACCAGATGATTTTATCTGTATAGAATGCCTAGTTAGATTCTTTCCAACCTCTAATGTCAGTGTTGTATCTTCAGTGTTGCCAGAGTTGTCTTTACATAAATAATTACAGACTGATTATTCAGTAAGTGTTATTAACAATTGTAAAAATAAGCCATTGTAACTTACCTTTATTTAGTAAATGTTATCTAAAGTAACTATGTTTTAACACATTAAGATTTGTGGCCTCTGCAAAGATAATACCTATGGATTTAGGTAAATTAGTGAAGTATAAATACTGCAGACATCGCGTCTTATTGACTAATTTTAAGTAATGTAGATGAACAGTTTATCAAGTTAGACGATTTACTCTCACTAATAATAACAATAGCACCTAGCTTAATTACCTTTATTCCATTGCTTTTTTTGATGTTGTGCATTTGGATGTTTATTCATCTCGGCTTTTTCATTCCAGTATAAAGCTAATTCAGTAGAGCGAGGAACCCCCAAGCCTTCGTAATAGATATGAGCCAGCATATACTGTGCATGATGATGCCCTAGCTCTGCCGCTTTCTCATACCAATAAAGTGCTTTTTGTGCCTGCACAGATTGACCCAAACCGAGCAAGTAAATCTCGCCCATTAATGACATTGAATTGGGATTACCATTAATAATTGATTTACCACACCAAAAATAGGCTTTGCTATAATTTATGTCAGAGCCGTAGCCACCATACATATACTGATAACAATAAGAGTGTGTCATTTTTTTGTGCAGTGTTTCATCAAAGGCAGGCGACTCTCCCGTCGTACTTTTACATCCGTTAAGCAAAAAGCCAAAGATAATCATTATCGATATTTTAAAAATACTCATTAATCTAGTTACCTACAAAGTTGTGTACATTGCAAAAACATTTCTTCCAACGAGAGCTGTTTGCCATTTCTCAATAAATCCTGCTTATTAAATTCACCATCTTCGGGCTGACGTAACACCCGTGGTGTAATTAATAAGATAAGTTCACTGCGCTGCGCTCCATCTGCTTTTGATGTAAATAAGTTACCCAATAAAGGAATATCACTCAACCAAGGTACTTTGCTTTCGTCGTCACTTTCAGTTTCTCTAATAAGCCCACCTACGGCAATAGTATGGTTATCTTTGACAATAATTGTGCCTTCAATTCTGGCGGTATTTAAGGTATCTATAGACACTTTTTTTACTTCACCCGAAGCACTAATAAGATCGATTTGACCACCACCTTTACGTAAACTTGAGTTCTCTTGCTCTATGTTTAGGGTTATATTACCGTCACTCATATTAATAAAAGGGGTGATCAACAACGTATTACCTATTTCTTCAACTTCAGTGGTAGGAATAATTACACTACTACTCACCGCCGCTGCCCCATTAACAATTCGTTCCTGTGTTTGCGTGCTGTAGCCTTTAACAATAATTTGTTCTTCACCCACAAAGAGTTTAGAAGGACGGTTGTTAGAGGCAAGGATCATGGGGGTAGATAGCACATTAACACGCTTATTTTTTTGTAAAAGTTCAATATTTGCTTTTAAATAGGTATTCATATATTCAAAAATAAATGAGCCACTATTACTTAACGCATTGTTGCCAATGTTAATTGGAATGGTGCTATCTCCTTGCAGTCCGACACCATTTACTTCAAAGTTAAATACTGAGCTAAAGTTATCATCGACTAATACATCCAGTATTTTCATTTCTAAAAGCACTTGTGGCACTGGACGATCTAATTCTTTTATTAACGCTTCAATTTGTGTCAGTGCCTCCATATCACCGGTACGCACCAGTACTAGGTTATGCTCTGAAGCAACAGTGACATAGATTGGCTCTTCTCGATCCAGTACCTGCTGAACTTGACTACCCGAAATAAGATTACGTCCAAGTCCTCTTGTTGCAAGCGCTGATAACTGGTCAATGCTTAGCGATTGATCCAGGGTATTTTGTGTTTGACTTGCGCCAGTATTTGAGCCGGAAGACGAATTTCGATTGTTTGAGCTGTTGTTATTTGAATTACTTTGTTCTCCACCGTTAGCATTCCCTTGCTGGCCATTACTCGCATCAAACTGTTGTCCAGAATTACTTCTTTTTACACGTTCTCCATACAAGTTATTAATCGCGTCAGCAGCTAAGTTGACATTGAGATTGTTCACCGTGAATACTTTAGTCACCTCGTCGCGATGGATAACTAAATCTTGTACATATTCTGCATTCGTCATAATACGATAGGTATTTGTCAGTTCGTCTTGTCGATACCACAGGTTGTTAATACGGCAAATAGTTTCAATCGCATGCTTGACTGAGATATCTCTTAAAAATATGGTGACGGTAACTTCCTTCGCTTCTGGCGTAACCACAATGTTGCTATCAGACATTTCAGAAATAACTCGTATCACATTAATCAGTGCCGCTTCTTTAAATTCCAGCTCCTTAAGAATATGTTCAGGCGCTTTATCTCTAATGCTATAGGCATGGGTAAGGCTGATATTGCAAAACAATAAGATGGCCAACATAAAAGCTCTGCTTACCCATACATACCGGTATATTCTATTTATCATTTTCATTTTCATTATCTCACCACAATTAAGTCACCTAACGTGCCGACTTCTACAACAACGTTTAAGCGACTAATTTTAATCACTTTAATGACCTGTGTAGGCATTGCTGGATTAAAACTGAACTCATCGCCAACCTTCACCATGTAAACACCAATACCACCAATTTCGAGTAAAGCGATAGGGAGTTGTTCATTGCTCTTAAAAATAACTCCTTTCATGGTTAATTTCGGTAAGGTAAAAGCCAGACCACTACTTTTAAAGCTATGCCCGGCATAGCCTCCTTGCGATGTTTGACCAGCTTGACTGAGCAAGGCAATCTCTTGCGTTACCGCAAAAGGGTCTCTTATACCATTTACAAAAGCATTGCTACTTGGGTTAATATTTACAGCCGGCGGGGGGGAGGCTAATTTACGATTATTCGATACATCAGGCTCACTTTTGGCCACTGATGTTGCACCAAACATTTTTTCACTAACCAGTTTATTACGCTCTTCAATCATGTCCAGCAAGCCTAATATCTGTTCCTTAGCCTTACTCGTTGATGTTGTTTCATTTGCACTAACAACAACTGTAAAAAAAAGACAGAGTAGACATAAAAAAGATGTTAATTTATTCATTTAGCCAGAAGCTCCCATCATTGCCTTAAAAAAGCCGATGTACACCATCATTACCATGCCACCAATCACTAAAATAGAAGCGGGTTCAACCAAATTGGCAAGTGTCTTACTGAGTGCTTTCAAACTTTCTTCATAAAAATTTCCCGCTTCATGCATTATGGGTACTAATCCACCCGTTCGCTCTCCTACTGAGGCAAGTTGGTAAATCAGCGGATCTATAAAAGGCGAATTTAAGCTTGAACCTAAATCTCTGCCCGTTAAAACATTAGTTGTTGCTTGATGTATTGCTAAAGCAATAACTGCATTTGGCATCAGTTTCTCTATAATTTTTAGCGCTTCAACTAATGTTAAGCCACTTTTCAGTAACGTTGATAAGCCCCAGCCGATTTGTGACATTGCGCCCACACGCACAACTTTGCCAATAATAGGAATGGCCAAAACGACACGGTCTGTTATGTATTTTCCCTTTCGGGTACCTCTGGTGTATTTAAGCAATAAAACAGCAGCAATCAAGCCAACAATAATATAATTACCGTAGGTAACAAAAAAGTGCGATATATCAACCAAACGCTGAGTTTCAGGTGGCAGCTTTTTTCCTGTATTTTCAAAAATTTTGACAAATTTAGGGATCACTGAGGTTACCATAAAATAGCCCATCAACACCGCGATAAACATGGTTATACCTGGATATAGCATGGCTGCCGTCATTTGTTTTTTCATATCAGCTTTGCGGTGCATATCGTCAGCTATTCGCCCCATAACGACATCTAATTCACCTGTCGCTTCGGCACTGCGTATCATATGTTCTGCCATGCTAGGAAAAATATTAGCTTGCGCAATAGCATTAGAAAATGTTCCACCTTTTTTAACATCTGTACTCATTTTCCCAACAACAACGCCCAATTTACCGCCCACGATTGCCTTAACCATATCTAAACTTTCTGTTAATGCTAAACCCGCTGTCAACATGAGAGACAGTTGGCGAAAAAAGAAGATTTTTTTTGTTGTTGAAATGGTCCCAAATTGATTCAATAATTTAGTTAGCTCATTTTCTTTTTTTTGATCAGAATAATTGTCAAGATCATGTTTTATCTCAATACCGTATAAGCCTATTTGCCTCAATCTGACGTTAACGTCGCGTTTATCTTCCGCTTCTAATGAACCATATTGTTCATTACCTTCTTTATCTAACGCTATATAGGTAAAAAGTTGCATTAACGTATTACCTCAGCCTTTATCAGCTTACTTTCGTTAATTTTTTCCGATATTTCTGCAGCTAAAACACCGTGGGATAAAGACAAACGTTTGAATTCTGACAAAGACGTTGCGCCCGCTAAAATTTTCTCAGTACAATCTTGCGCCAAACTGATAAAGTCGGTTGCATGTTTTAATATCACTTGCTCACTTACTCCACTGCCAATAAGCTCACCAAGTACGTCGTCAATCCATAGGGTTTCAAACAGGGCGATACGACCTTTAAAGCCAGTGCCGTGGCATGTTGCACAACCTTTAGCTTGATAAATATCATGCTCAACATGGCTATCAAGGTTCAATAATCTGCGATCGCCTGGGGTTAGCGCAACTACTTCTCGACAAGAAACGCATAAGCGTCTAACCAATCGTTGGGCGATCACACAGACAACCGTGGAGCCAATAAGAAAGGGTTCAATACCAATATCTTTTAACCGGCTAATGGTAGATACTGCCGAGTTGGTATGTAAGGTTGAAAATACCATATGCCCGGTAAGTGAAGCCTTCATCGCGATATTAGCCGTTTCTCCGTCCCTAATTTCGCCAACCATAATAACATCGGGGTCGTGGCGTAAAAACGATCGTAACGCACTGGCAAAAGAGACTTTAGCCCCTACCTGCACTTGCGAAATACCTTCCATAACATATTCAACCGGATCTTCAACCGTTAACACGTTGATCTCTTTACTGACAATTTGTTGCAGCGCTGAATAGAGGGTGGTGGATTTTCCTGAACCCGTAGGGCCAGTAATTAATATCATGCCATGTGGGCGTTTAATTGCTTGTGAAAAACGAGCTAGTGACTTTTCTGAAAAACCTATATTTTCTAACGACAAAGCCTCACTGTCTGAACTTAATAAACGCAACGTAGCGCGTTCACCAAATTTAACAGGTACGGTTGCAGCGCGAATTTCAAAAGAGATTTGATTGTCTATCTTAAAGGTCATGCCACCGTCTTGTGGCATACGCTGCTCCGAAATATCCATACCGGTAAGGACTTTCATCCGGCTCATTAGGGCTATGCCCTGCTCTGTCGTAAAAAATTGTGCATAGGCTTGTAAAAAGCCATCGACACGTAAGCGAATATGAAATTGTTCTTTCGCTGGTTCAAAATGAATATCAGACGCATGGGATAAATACGCTTCTTTGATCATTTCGTCTAAGTGAAAAACCGGATCAAATTCTTCTTCAATTTCAACTTCAACGTTGCTTTGATTAACTTTAGCAATAAGTTGTTTCAGTAAACGCGGGTCGGTCATACATATTTCTATGTCTTTGGGGAGCAGACGCTTACTTTGTGCAATACTGGCTAAATCGTCGGGGTTATCCACTAACAACAGCGCATTTTCTGCTAATGGCATTAAAGGTAAAATTAACCGTCTGGTAATTAATGAAGGCGATAGCTTGCGCAGTAAAATAGGATCTACTTTTATTTCGTTAGGGGTTAAATAACGAATACCTTGTGTTTGTGCATAAGCTCGATATAAATCGCTGATGGAAAATCGTAATTTATAACTCAACAGCTCTAATAAATCGACGCGTTGACGACGAGCTACCAACTTATATTCGGCAATAACGGCATCGTTTAATAAACCTGTTTGAATCGCTGCATTGATTAATACATTTTCTCGGATCATATTAACTATTACCTGCAGAACTTAATAGTTGATTAACCAGCTCGTTAAAAGCATGGGGTTTGCGTGCACTTCGAAGCCCTTGCTCTCTTGAGATCAACTTTTCTTTTACACGCAGAGCTAGAGCAAAATCATAGGTCTGATTTCCTAAACTTCTTCCTGCTTCCATTACTGAATAAATTTGCTCGGGTTTGTGGTTACGAATTAAATTAGCGACCGCTGTGCTTACCATCAGTATTTCATTCACCGGGACTCGCCCCGGACTATTATCTGGTCGTAATAAAGTTTGTGTGACAACGGCACGTAATACCATGGATAATTGTTGTCTAACGCCTGACTGCTCGTCTCCAGAAAAAGCACCCACAAGGCGGTCAATCACCCCTACAGCATCGTTGGTGTGCAATGTCGAAAAGACTAAATGTCCAGTTTCTGCGGCCATTAAGGCCGCTATCATAGTTTCAGTATCGCGCATTTCACCGAGAAGGATTACGTCGGGATCTTCACGCATTGCTGAACGAATAGCATCAGAAAACGAGTTAACATCGCGGCCAATTTCTCTTTGGTGGATCATCGCTTTTTTATTAAAATGAATAAATTCAACCGGATCTTCAATGGTTAAAATATGACAAGCTCTGTGCTGGTTTATTTCATTAATGATACTGGCCAAGGTAGTTGATTTTCCACTACCTGTAGCGCCGGTCACTAACACTAGACCATCTTTTAATTGTGCTAGCTTATTTAATTGGCTAGGTAAACGCAGCGCCGACATACTGTGAAAAGTACCATCAAGCCAACGGATCGCAAAGGCAGGGGTACCTAATTCAAAATATACATTGATTCGATACCGTAAACCTTTTTGACTGGTAAAGGCTAAATCAACACTGTAGTGTGCCATTAAATGTTGATGTTGGCGTTCATCACAAATAAACAAACATATGTCTAGCAAGTCTTCTTCTGTTAATAACAATAAGCTGTTTTGTGGTGCTAATTCACCACTAATTCTAAAAGTAGGAAAACAATTAACCGATAGATGGACATCTGAAGCAGACAGATCATTAGCCAACTGCAAAATAGCTTCTAACGTCGGTGTTTTTTTTGTTGTGGTTTGTGTTTCACAGGTGGTGGATAAGGTTGTCATCAATTAAAAGCTCATAGTTAATTTTATTGCCAGGGACTTTGCTTGCCCTGCTTTAACAAATAGTGAGGTCTGCTCTTCTAAACTAAAGTGAGTGACCACCACACGGTTAGGGAGAGAATCAAGTTGTGTTATAAAACGGAGTAAATTATGATAACTACCTGAAAGTTCAACATTAAACATAGGCCGTTCTAGAAAAGCCGCTAGTTTTTTCTGGTTAGCTGATGTAAATTTTGTTAAATTTTGGCTCGATTTTGTCACCTTACTCAAACGTAAATTGTTGCGCTGAGCTAAATCGGTTAATCGTGAACGCATACTCGCAACAGATTTTTTATTATTTAAATCAATAAAGTGGCCTTCAATACCCGACACCGTTGTGATTGTTTGCGCAATATTCTGCTCGAGTGCTTTAATTTCTTGTACTAACTTTTCGGTATCATGATTGGTTGCGCGATGTGTTCGTACCGATTGTTTAGCACTGCGGCTAGTGTCAAGCTGCTCTTGCCACACCATTTTTTGTGTTGTTTGTACCTGCACTCGTAACACTATATAGCTACCAATTAATGCCGACACCCCTAATACAACAATCAATAATTGTTCCCGTAAACTCATCGGTTGTTTTATTTTTTTTGTCATGATGCGTCAACCGGTGCGAGTGACATGGTAAATTGATAACCACGGGTGCCATAGTTGTCTTCAGCTTGGCTAGAGTTGTTAGTAATTTGCATACCCCATTGCTCTAGCTGCTCAGTTAGCTCTTGATTAAATTTGTCTATCGCTAGTTGGTCGCTGGCCCATCCAATAATTTCGAAGTGATACCAAGTGTTTTCATTAACCTGATTTAATATAATGAGTTCGTTGATACTACGAGAAATTAACGGCAACAATTGTGCTACAAATTCTTGGCGTTTGAGGAGGACTGAATTAAGTCCCTGTTTTCGATTAGCCAATAACATTAACTCTTCTTTTCGCTGCTCTTTCTTTGCTTTTAATTCATTATATTCAGTGTTTTTACTATTAAGCTTGGTATTTATGGCTTCTATTTTCTCAACCGCTAATTGATTTTGTTGAACTTCGGCTAAGATTTTTTTTTCGGTGTACCAATAGTGCAATTCATTTATGCCTAAGGCCACACTTAATGCCAAAAGTATCATGGCTAACTGCGCTGCTGGCTCTTTGTACCAGGGTGGTGGTGGTGGTGTCCCGGGAATAACTGAATTTTGTAATGACGAAAATTTATAAAAATAATGACGAGCTGCCCCCATCATAGCGGCATCACCCGAAAAGGGCTTAGTGACCCGATGTGCTAAATCTAATACATTGTCTAAGCAGGTCATTTCACATTGTGTTTGGCTCACCAGTTCACTTATAAAATTATTAATATTAGCATGATGACCACTGTAATAAATTTGCTGTAAGCCTTTTTCAATGAACTCACTCAGCAACACAATAATATCGTCAGTCGTTAACGCATAGTCACTGCAGCGGTGTTGCTTGGTGCTAATAACTTGATTATCTTTTACTTGAATGACCGTCACTAAACTGACATTGATCACCAATAATAATTGCGCATTGATGGCTACAGGTAACTGTGACACTGCGCTGTGGTGTTGTGAATAAATGCCCGCTAAAAATATCTTCTGTTGTGCAAAAGCCGTTAACCATTGCTGACGAATAGGCAAGCTCATTGCTGAACATAACCACAAGCCTCCTTGGTTGGTCGAACTAATTGATTGGTCACTCCAGCTACAGTCAATAGCGGGATCAATCATTTGGTTTTTTTCATGTAAGATTAAACATTCATCTAACTGTGCCTGACTGATAAACCCTGCTTGAATGGCCAATTCACCAAAACGGGTTGGCGCCCTCCCACCCCTGCCAGCTAAGCGTTCTTTTTGTTCGCCGAGCTCAACTAACAACTGTTTACGTTGAGGTTCTGTTAAGTACCCACACGCAATAAGTAAACCGCCAATACTCCAATGTGCAATGTGCTCGGTAAATAACGGTTCCATTTCCCAACGCACCAGTTCAAGCATCTGTTTATCAGACAGCTTTTTATCATTTTCAATGGGTAAAGGTAATAATGCGGTGGTGGTCGCACCTGATATTAACAGTGCTTTTTTAGGCCATGGGTAACCGTCATTTTTTAACTGAGCGCAGATGTCTGTTAAACTAGAGCCTGGTTCGGAATGGGTATTACAAACAAAATGTACTAGTTCAATAGCATCGCCACTGCGCTCGACAAGATAGGCGTTAATACCAAAGCCACGGCTTTCAATAAGCAGTAAACGATTAGCACGTTGACCAAAACTTTCAGTGATCAGCTGACCATATTTTTTGCTATTTTCACGTAGCGAATTTAACGCAGAAGTCAGCTTTTTCATGGGATGCTCATCGTAATAGGATCAGGTATTTGGCCTGGGAATATGTGGAGGTATTCAAAAATATGATTACCGTTGACTGATGTGGGATCAGAATTGTGAATTTTCCATGCTACTGTATCTGTACTTGTATCTAGTTCTAATAGCACGACTACATGACTCCCTACCGTTAAGTTGCCATTAAATTCGGTGCTAGCACTATCGATTAAAGGTTGGGCGATTAATAACCATTCTTTATCGTTGACATCAGTAAAACGTAATTCAGTTATTTTAGATGTGGGTTCTGTATCTTCATTCACATTGAGTGAAATTTTTTGAATCAAATTATTAGCGTGGTCAAAGCTTGCACCGGAGTTATTAAGTAATGTTTCATTTAACAAAAAGATAGTCTGTGTGGAGGAAGGTGTTGACAGTAATGGACTACTTAAAATAGTCGACCAGCAGTCTTTGACATCACCTTTACATGCCGCACTGTTATTAAAGCTGACGATGGCTAATCTAAATTTATTACTTTCAGTCACATTGTTCACGTAAATATTAAGTGCAGCGCTGTCAAACTCTAAATCACTATAGCTAATATCTACTTCACTTTTAGATGAACTTAAATTTTTATAACCTTTCTCCTTTATTTGAATAACGTTTACATTTAGCTCGGTATTAAATTCAAATTCATCACCCCAAGCATCTCGTATTTCGTTGTTATCATCTTGATATTGACTTAAGTCGAATGCCCCTGGGCGAATACCTTTATACAAACCTGCCCCTATCAGCAAATTATGTTCTTCCTTAGGGCTAATTTCATCATCAATAAGGTGTATATCTTTTATAAAACTAAAAAGTTTATATTTCGCCTTCAGTTGGGGAGAGTTTTTGGGGGAAAGTGTGGTAGGGTTAGCTGGTATTTCTCTTAGATTTAATAGGGTTTCAAAGCTAGTAGAAACCGCTGCTTCGGGGGTACTTTTCCCCATCATCCCATTATCAATAAAAAAACCGTGCATCACGGTTTGCCCTTGAAACTTATCTACCGAAAAAAAATTACGTTTCACCATGGTCAGTTTTTCTAGCGACTCGTTATAACGTTGTTGCACGTCTTTTTCACCAACAAAAGTCAGTGACACTGAGGCAAAAATGGCTAGGATACCCATCACCACCACCAGTTCTAGTAGCGAAAAACCGTATTGTTGGTGGCGATGCGGCATAGGGTTCTTTGGCGCAGTTGCTTGTGAAGTTAATCGGTGCAGTGGCAACATGGTTATTGAATATTCCCGCTGTCTGTTGCGCGGTTAGCGGTATTTAGGACTTTGACCGTTTCGTTATGGGTTTGTGTACCTATTGCTTGCTGTTGCTGTTTATCTTTTTCATCCTTTTTGTCATGGTTGAACCCATGTTCAATAATGTGTAATAGCTTAGAAAAGTTGCGTTGAAAAAAGTTTTCTTGGGGTGGCGTTGCCCACTGATATACCAACAACCCCGGACCACTTATGGAGTTGTAAACGTGATATGCCTGAAAATTAATGCGATCGCCTATAGCAAGTTCAGCTGTCATGCCTGCGGCTAATTCGTCAATAATATAAACTGACAATTCTTGCTTGCTTTCACCCGCAACTGTTATGCCTTGCGTGGCAATAATATTTGAATTGGGTGAATATCGCTGTATTTCACGGGCTAGGTAGCCATGCGTTCGCCCGTAAGGTAGTTCAACTAAATTTGCGCTAAAGGCAATAGGTTTGAACAAGGTCAACTCTACGGTGTCAGCTTTACTGGCCCTAAAATGGGTAAGCATATTATCTAACGTATACACAGGTATGCTTGGCGCGACAGTTTCAGCTTCGGTTTCAATTTCAGTTGATTTAGACGGTATTTGAGTGGCTGTTTGCTGTTGCGAATCAGCATAAGTTGCTAGGCTCGAGCACAATAGCGTAAAGCCAATAAAAAAAAAGGGTAAACTACGTTTCATCATGGTTGCCTGTAGGGTTAATATAAACATAAAATCAGATCGTCTGGAGGGTTCTGCTCGTCGTTGGGATCGTCATACGGAACGACATAGCCAGAACAGCTATTTTCGACTTTTCCACTGTGATATATCCCACTAGGACCCATGCTGACGAGGCGCGCTTTTTCTGGTACATTTAAATCGAATGCCAAATACGGGCGACCTTTTTCTAAATACGGGCGTCGTCGTTCTTTTTGTTCATCTGTTAGTGCTTGTATTTCTTCATCAGTTAGTTCTTTTTTGTCTTCATCTGATAGTCCAAGCATTCGCCAATCCAATAAACACTGGTCATTGTTTATCGATTCCTCACAAGGCGAAGTAATTGATGATTTATCTTCGCCATTGAACACTGGCGGAAAACTAAATGGATCGGGTATTCCTCGCTGATAATTAGAGATATTATTATCAATTTCAACATTATTGGCATTATTGTTAATATCATAGGGCTTGCCTGAGCCATCAGAAGCTAAATCGTCACCTATATCCACTAAACCGCTATCACCGGAAGTCAGGTAAGGGCCGCGCCATCCTTTTTGATAATCGTTATTCCATAGTTGTATGTCTTCAACACCATCACCATCACTATCGTGAGTTGGTGTACTAAACAAAAAATCAAAATCAGCAGGGGAATCTCGGCCATTATCTTTTTCAGGAAACTCAAAATTATCTGTTTTATATTGCAGTAAGGCTTTGCGAATATTGTGCATCTCTGCCATTACTGCGGTGTCTGTTGCCTTTTTAATACTGTTTACTCTACTGCCATATATAGAAGAGCCTGCAATAATGGCCATAATAGCCACGACAACTAGTAGCTCTAACAAGGTAAAACCTTGCTGATTAAGGTTAGGGTAAAGTGATGTACTGCGGTATGTCATTACTTTCTCGACAAGTATAAAAATCGTTGTTGGGATAAAACTCAAGCAAAAAGCGTTATTCCAACAACATTTAATGTAATGTTAATGTGTAGGTAAAATATTGTATTGGGCATTAATACTATTGCAATTGCATATAATAAATAGCCCTAATAAGTTGGCAGGTGAGTCCCTTCTTGCCTTGGTGTCCTTACTTTGTCTCCGTACGTTTAGTCACACTGGTTAACAGTAAAAGCTAAAAGAGTGGCCAAGTTTGTCCCATAAGTTTTTTCGTTATAATGACGATTAAGTCATATTAACGGCTATTAACTACTAGGTTTTTTGACCTTGGAATTCTGCAATTTCTTCGTCTAAGAAGTCACCACGTGCATCAACGACGGATTGTAGCTGAATGTTATTTTCATCAGTAATATTGAATAAACCAATGTAGTGAGCGTACTTGTCTTTACCCACTTGGCCATAGAAAGGGGCTTTACTCATCTTAGCATCGAGTGTAGTACCAATTAAATCAGTATCTTGGCCTATGCCTAATGCGATCAGTATGTCGTCTTCTGCTGCACCCACTTTCAGGTTGTTGTAACCATTATTAATGGTGGCACCGTCAGCTGAACCTTTGTACCATCGAAGTACTGGCGTGCCTGTCGCAATTAAACCTCTAAAACCAACACCACGTAATTTAAAACCAGAAGTGCCGTCTGGGCGAGGGTCAGCAAAGGCTTGGTTAGGTATATCAATACCGACTAAACCTTTTGCGCTTGCTCCCATAGGACCAGTTGCACCATTTACCCCGGTTAAAGTCGCAGTAGTAGCTACATCAGTATCACAGGCTTCAGACATAGCATAACGTAAAGAAGACATACCTAAATTGTTTAAGCCTTCTGCTTGGTCAGCTGTTAACTTATAACCGATAAATTTCTCGGCTAACTTCTTGCTCATACCGCCGCCAATGCCTGCCACGTTTGATTCACCACCAAATTTAAGGGCTGTAGTAATAACTCCACCACCTGATATTACAGCATCTGCTGCTTTGGGGTCGTTCACTGCATTAGTGCCCCATGCAATTGATGCAACATCACCTGCACTTGAATATGGCGCACAGACCAAAGATTCTAAGTTGTTGGGTAGACGTTTTGTTTCAACGGTGAAAACGCGCACTGCGCTTTCAATACCAGCAATGGTTTGTGTAGCCACACCACGTGCTGCTTTGACTTCGTTGCCTGCGAATGAAGAAATCATTGCACCACCAATAATAGCGATGATACCGACAACAACTAGTAGTTCTAAAAGCGTAAAACCTTCTTGATTTTTATTTAACTTGTTCAAAATTTTCATTTTATATACCTATACCTACACTTGAGTGTTGGGGGGGGTGTATAGAGTACACAGGCCTCGCGCCTGCTGCGTTCTAAGGTTAGTTTTAAAGTTTAAACGACCTAAGGTCGTTTTTATGTGTTGTTTGTAACTTTTTACACAACAACGGTCTTTACGAAATCATCATGGGTTGGTTTGATAATCTACTGTAAATCTGTACTGCTTCCCGCAGTGTATAATGACTTCTTTTTGGTTACGTTTTAGTATTTTCATTTCAACCCTAAAAGTACCAAAGCCATCATGTAGGAAGACTTCATCAAAAATTTCTATCAATTTTTCTTTAACGTTATTATCGCTCACTGTTTTACCTTCTCTAATTTGTAACAGGCTTGCTTTCTTCATTCATTAAACGGCTCACTAGGTTGTACAAATAAGCCGGTAGGGCAATTGATTTTTGTTGTTTAAATAGTCCATTTAACTGGGTGGCATATTCTCCATAAGCTTTTATTTTCGACCAACTAATATGTGTTTTATTATCAATTAGATGAACCGCATAATTAATAACGTTGATATGATTTATGCTGCCATTTTTTTCTAATGCTATGTTTATAGCGTGCTCTTCTTTATTAAGTGAAAAATCAATAATAGTTCCAGTGCCCTTAGGAAGCTGCTTGTTGAGCAACATAAGTATGGGTTTTTTATTGTTAATAAGTTTTTTTTTAAATGCTTTGAGTTTTGCTATTAATTTAATCATTGATTTTATTTACCTGCCCTAATAACACGGATAATAATGAGAATGATTCGCATTACTGTTGATGGTAGAATTATCCTATTAATATATTTATTTTGCAACAATTATTTAAAAATACTTTTAACCATTTATTATAAAGTTAATACATGGATTAAAATTAACCCTATTTTTAGTTGTTAAAAAAGGGTTTATGTTGAAACTTAGCAACAATGCGAATATGTTGGTTGATCAATATAACAATGTGTCACAGGTGGTAGGTGGTAGGTGGTAGGTGGTCAAAAAGTACATTAAGATGGACCATATCCCAAACTATGAAGCAAAAGTAACACCGAGTTATTTAGTTGATGAATGGCTACGTTGTTACACATAGCCACAACTGATTTAGAATTTTTTATTAGCTACACTAAATGAGATATCGTCAACACCTCGCAAGTGTAACCAATTTAAACGTTGATTTAGCCACTAACACTAAAAATCATCTAACCCTTTATTAACATTCCAGCACAGTAAAGACTGTAAAAGTGAGTAGAAAAAGCTGTTTTTTTTACTTATAAAAAATAGTTTTTAGCATGCATTGAAATGAATAATCAGCAGAAAAAAACACTTTCACTGCTAATTATTAACACAATTGTGCTATAAATAGCTCAGGCTTAGATTGCTATATTGACCCTAAAAATCTCTGTATGCAGTTTATGGCGTAAAAGTAACTTGATCAAAATTCGCATTAAAATCAAGACAACACATACTCATACCCGTAATGTTATCAAGTATTTTATTGTCTGTAATTCGAAGAATAATTTCATTATTATTATAATCGATACCACTTATTTCTTGACCCATAGCGAATGCATTACTTTCAGAATATTGATGATCTACAGCACCATATAAATAGACTTCAGGACCACCGTCATCATAAGTAAAATCTGTAATTTTAATGGTACAATTATCAATAAATTCAGCTCTACCTGATACATGATTTGCTCTGCTACCAAAGAAGCCATAATGACTAAATTTATGGTGGGTTTTTGCACAATTTGTTATGCTTTTATTTTTTAAAGTCGCTAAGGTTAACTGAAAGTGGTAAATGGCTTCTTGTGTTGAGATAGGTTGTTGATGAACGCCGCTGATCATTTGCACTAAATCAGCCACTTGATTTCAAATTATGGCTAGGCGAAATCTACTGTTAATCCTTTTGCCAATTCAAGTGCAACAACCGGTATTTTGATGCCATTGTCAGCAAGACCATCTTCACCCAAGCTTTGTAGTAATCACAACACATTAATAACTGATGGATGATTAATATTGTCAGTTTCAATAACAGCTAAAGGTGTAAGTAAACTACTCGCTGCAAAAGCAGGAAATATAATATCCCCTATCGAGAAAGTGACATCTTCATTCGTTTGGTAACTAAACTCACCAAATGTATTTGTTCTACCGCTCTTGTTGCTGTGACATAACTAAGACCTTTAACGGCTGAATCTAAAAAGATACCCGTAAAATTGTTGGCTATACTATAACAACTGAAATTAAAATTTGTGAAGAGCTGGCAGTTGAGGTTGAACCTCACCCTCCACCACATGATAGACAGAGAAGGGTAATAAATACGGTGATTACGTTAATATAAAACATCATGAAATACTCTTTTATATATTTCACTCAGTTTTACAGACTATTCATCACAAAACTATCACAATTTAGTCAGATTCAATCACAGGAATAAATAACTAAGTGATCGATTTTTGCCAGCGTTGTTTAATATGTTTGGCAACACGAAATGCATTGGCGTAAATAGTAAACGTATAGGGCACACTTCCGCCAGTTGGCATAAAGGAACCATCGGTAACATATAAGTTATCAACCTCATGGGCTTGGCAGTATTTATTCAATACCGAAGTTTTAGGGTCATTACCGAATCGGCAACCACCTGCCATTAAATTAGTTGGTGGAGAACTACTTACTGAGCTGGTGATATTTTTCGCTCCCATACTCTCAAGTAACTTTTCTCCCTTCGCTGCTAGGTATTCTCCAACAACAAGATCGTGTTGATGAGCGCCAATTCGAACGTTGGCGACCGCTTGTCCCCATTTATCAGTAACTTCACTGTCTAAACTCACAAAACAATTGTCGGTGGGTAACCAGTCATTAAACACTTCAAAGCGTAACGTTTTGTAGGTAGTAAATTCTTTTTTTAAGTTTTTCTGTAATTGTTCGCCCCACACCAATTCGCTGTCATCATTAAATTGTTGACCTTGTGCACGGGAAATAGGATTTTGATAAAAGAGAAAGTCAATGGTTCCGCCTTTCGCTTTTCCTGCTTGGTTCACACCTGAAAAATTTTTGTCATCAATTTGATACCAGTCTTGTAAGGCGCGATTTATAAAAGGTCCTACTTGCTTTAATTGCGCTTGTTTTTCAGTTGACAACTCTGAAAAAAGAAAGTCTCCCTGCCCTGTACCACCACCACTAAAAACTAAGTTTTTTCCAACTTGACCGCTATTATTTGCTAAACCTTTTGGGAATTTCTTTCCTTTGGAAGCAAGTAATAAACGTGATGTTTCCAGGGCTTGGCAAGCAACAACATAAATCTTTGCCATCGCTTGTTGCTCTCGACCTTGTGCGTCGTAATAATGAATGCCTGAAATCTCCCCCTCATCATCACTCGCTATATGATAAACCTTGGCATTAGGTTTAATGGTTAAATTTCCTGTGGCTACCGCATGATTTAACAAAGCCGCTCGTCCACTACCTTTTGCACCCGATGAACAACCATAACTACTGCAATAGCCTGAATATTCACAACTACTTCGTCCCATCGCTGGAGTGGATAATATAGCACGAGGCACTGGCATTGGATGATACCCTATATTTTTTGCTGCTTTGTCTATCCAATGTGATACTTGATGGTCAACTAAGGGCGGATACGGGAATTCCGTTGAACGTGGCTCTTGATGTGGGTGTGAAATAGTTTTACCTGAAACGCCAACTTCCTGTTCAACTTGTGCATAAAAAGGTTCGAGATCTTCGTAACTGATAGGCCAATCGACAATATTAGCGCCTTCAATTTTACCAAAGGTTGATTTCAGTTTGAAATCAACTGGTTTTAGGCGATGAAAATAGCCACTCATAAAATTAGAAGAACCACCAACAACATTACCGTTCCAAAAGCTCCAGCCCGAATCACTCGTTGATTCGCCTTGCCAGTAGCTTTCGCCCTCTTCCGTTTCGTACTCTTCCTCAATAACATGCTGTTCGTCAGCAAGTTTAGGGTTGTAAGCGTCATGTAAGCTTATGGCTAATTCGTCTTTAAAAAATTCTTTTTCCGTTAACCATGGGCCTTTTTCCAATATCAATACTTTAGCACCCGCTTTCGCTAACGTATAAGCGACAGGCGAAGCGCCTGCACCACTGCCGACTATACAAATATCAAAACTCATGCTTTATTACTTCCTTTGATTTTCGGGAATCTTTTATTTGCTAGCAAGTCTTTTGATTGAATAATATTGCCTTCATTTTTATCACTAACCACAGAGCGCTTAGGTAATTCAAAATAGCGTTGACCGGCTTTAGGTAATGGGAAACCAGCTTGATGTTCTAACCATTCCCAACCCTTTCCTTGAGGGTTACCACCATAAATAGGTGGAGAGAGCATTGCTTCAAAAATATAGCCAAGTAAATTATTCAACCAATTTTCTCCCGCGGTAGAGCCACTGATCCCACGTAACATAGTTTCTTTTTCTGCTGAGGTTAATTCGATAAAGTTTTTTTGCAATTGATTGTCCGTAAACCCGTTTAGCCAACCAACACCTTTATAAATAAATTCTATTTCATTTATTTCAGTAGGCTGCTGATATACAACATTATATAAATATATAGCGACATGTAATTCTTTTGCGCTTGGCCCACTGTTAGATTCTGGTAGTAAATGTTCAAGTACTGCATTAAGTGTTAACCAAGGATCAGTAGTGAATGCCTCAGACAGCTTGTCTTTTTCTTTTTGACTAAATGCTAAAACAGGTAAGACTGTTATTACAGTTGCTCCAGCCGCTGATTTCAATAATTTACGGCGAGAAAGTTTATGTGATAACCATGATGGTGTTTGATAGTTTTTATCGAAAAAGCTGCTGATTTTATTTATTGCTGATGCTGACATTAATTTACCCCTTTACCGCACTACTTTGCCATTTATTAAGAAATGCTAACCACTGTTTTTTAGAGTACTGTTCTCCGCTTAATAACTCTGCGGTATCTTTTGATAAAATCATTTTCCCACTACTTGTTGAAACATACATATGAGGATAACCTAAGACAGGTGGTAGAGATTTCATAAACGCTTCATTTTCATTACTGTCACTAACGCTGACTTTTAATAGTACAAATTCATCATGAAGTTTTAGATAAACATCTGGATTTTTATCTAAAAATGCATCCATTTTTTTACACCAACCACACCAGTTCCCACCAATTTCAATCAATACATTACGCTGGGTTTCTTTGGCTAACTTTATTGCCGCATTAGCATCTTGAAAGGGATCACTCTTTTCATCATAGACTTTACTATACTTGGGTAAATGATCAGCATTAGCTGCTGATGCAGGTGCTATTAGAAACACAAAGGTGAATACGGTAATCATTAAAAAAGAACAAAATTTCATAAATAGACTCAATAAAAAGTAGGATATTGTTAAGTACCCCCAATTAGACCTTACGTAGATTAACTATATTTCAAATAGTTTTCACGTCATTATGTTAAATTCAACGCTGAACGATTATAATGCGCAACAATTATTTCACCATAGGTATATCAACATGCGTCCAAGCGGCAGAACTCCAGGTCAAATACGTCCTGTAACCATTACTCGTCAATTTACTACTCACGCTGAAGGTTCAGTATTAATTGAATTTGGTGATACGAAAGTTATATGTACTGCGTCAGTAGAAGTAGGTGTTCCACGCTTTTTAAAAGGACAAGGTAAAGGTTGGATCACTGCTGAGTACGGCATGTTACCTCGCTCTACTCACACACGTATGCGTAGAGAAGCAGCAAGCGGAAAGCAAAGTGGTCGTACATTGGAAATTTCTCGTCTAATCGCTCGTGCGTTGCGTGCTGCTGTTGACTTGAAAGCCCTAGGTGAAAATACGATAAGTGTTGATTGTGATGTAATTCAAGCTGATGGTGGCACACGCACCGCCTCAATTACTGGCGCTTGTGTTGCGCTAGTTGACGCTTTAAATTACATGCGCGCTAAAGACATTATTAAAACCAACCCGTTAAAGCATATGATAGCAGCTGTTTCTGTTGGTATTTATAAGGGGGAAGCGGTTTCTGATCTTGATTACCCTGAGGATTCTGCTGCTGATACTGATATGAATGTAGTGATGACAGACACTGGAAAACTTATCGAAGTTCAAGGTACTGCTGAAGAAGCACCGTTTAGCTTCGATGAAATGAATATCATGCTTGCCTTAGCAAAAGACAGCATTAATGAGTTATTTGACTTACAAAAGATAGCGCTTAACTAAACACTATTATTATATGTGGGAATAAAGATGAAAGATTATCAACGTGAATTTATTGAATTTGCTCTAACGAAACAAGTATTACGCTTTGGTGAATTCACTTTAAAATCAGGCCGTACTAGCCCTTATTTTTTCAATGCGGGTTTATTTAATACCGGTGGAGACTTAGCTCGCTTAGGCCGTTTTTATGCACAAGCATTAGCTGATTCAAACATTGAATTTGATTTGCTTTTCGGCCCTGCTTATAAAGGTATTCCTATTGCAACCACCACGGCTGTTGCATTGGCTGACCATCACGATATGGACATACCATATTGCTTTAACCGTAAAGAAGCTAAAACTCACGGTGAAGGCGGTAGTTTAGTAGGTTCTCCACTGCAAGGTAAAATAATGTTGGTTGACGATGTTATCACTGCTGGTACCGCTATTCGCGAATCGATGGAAATCATTAAAGCCCATGGTGCTGAATTATCAGGTGTGTTAATTGCACTAGACCGCCAAGAGAAAGGTCAAGGTGAATTATCAGCAATTCAAGAAGTTGAACGTGATTTTGGTACACAAGTTATTGCGATTGTAAGTTTAGCTGATGTTGTAACTTACCTTGAAGAGAAGATTTCTTCACAGCCAGAACTAGCAAAAAGCCTATCAAGCATTAACAAATACCGTGAGAGTTACGGTATTTAGACTTATCTGATGTCGAGTAATAAATCCGTTCATAATAACGGTTGAATTCCTCTTAATAGATACATAAAATCGCCTCATTATTTTAAAATAATGAGGCGTTTTTATGTATCTATCTTTCACAGCTC
>JASDWX010000020.1:27809-29293 GCA_041890515.1 Alteromonadaceae bacterium | reverse complement strand
GGGTGAATTGCCTGAAGAGCTAGAACAACCAAACCCATTTGATGTATTAAAAAAAATTAAATAACTTATTTAATTAATAACCGATTAACCGATTTTTAGGAGTAGCTAATGGCAGTTCAAAAAAGTAAAAAGTCTCGTTCAAGACGTGGTATGCGCCGTTCACACGATGCAGTAACAACAGAAAACTTATCAGTAGATCCAGTATCTGGTGAAGCACACCGTCGTCATCATGTAACAGCTGATGGCTTTTACAAAGGTGTTAAAGTAATCAACAAGTAAGCTGATTGCTTTGAATAATCTAACCATAGCGTTAGATGTTATGGGGGGCGATAAAGGCCCCCTTATAACAATTCCTGCTGCCATCTTAGCAGTGACAAATATTCCTGAACTTCACCTCATTCTTTGTGGCGATGTCGATATTATTAACGCTGAATTATCAAAAAAACAGTGTACTGAACATCCTCAATTAAGCATTTACCCAACCACCGAAATCGTGGGTATGGGCGAAAAACCTATAGTTGCCCTACGTAACAAAAAAAATTCTTCAATGCGAAAGTCTCTTGATCTCGTGCATGAAAATAAAGCCCAAGCTTGTGTGAGTGCAGGCAATACTGGTGCGTTGTTTTCAATGGCTCATTTCGTATTGAAAACATTAGTGGGCGTTGAGCGTCCCGCATTAATCTCTTCTTTACCAACCCATGATGAAAATAAACACGTGTTTATGCTCGACTTGGGCGCGAATGTTTTTTGCGACTCTACTGTATTATACCAATTTGCTGTTATGGGCTCTGTAATGGCAGAACAGGTCGATGGTATTAAATCCCCACGTATTGCTTTATTGAATATGGGCGAAGAAGAAATAAAGGGCAGCGATCACATCAAACAAACGGCTGCAAAGTTAACACAAAATAGTGAAATCAATTATATTGGCTTTGTTGAAGGTAATGATATTTTTACGAATAAAGCGGATGTTATTGTCTGCGATGGTTTTGTTGGAAATGTTGCTTTAAAAACTTGTGAAGGTGTTGCCCGCCTGGTTTATCAAAAAATGCAGACTGTATTATCTCGAAACATATTCACCCGAATTGTAGGCAGATTATTGTCGTCAACGTTAAAAAAACTCTTTAAACCCCTGAACCCCGACCAGTATAACGGCGCAAGTCTGATAGGATTACGCGGTATTGTGGTTAAGAGCCATGGGGATGCTAGTTCAAAGGCTTTTTATATGGCTATTTTAGAGGCAATAAAAGAAGTTGAACGCCAAGTACCTGAACGCATAAAGGACAAGCTTGAAAATGGTTTTGCTTGTGGTCGAAAGTAAATATTTAGCATTCAGCCAAAATAATACGTATTTAATGAATTGTTCTTTTCAAAAAATATAATCCATTAAATATCACCCATTACATTTAATTAAAAACCAATAAACATTAGGTAATAAAATGCAAAATAATTTAGCGTTTGTTTTCCCCGGCCAAGGTTCACAA
>JASDWX010000020.1:0-27799 GCA_041890515.1 Alteromonadaceae bacterium | reverse complement strand
ACCGTTGGCATGTTAGCTGACTTTGCTGACAACGAAGTCGTACAACAGACTTTTTCAGAAGCTTCAGAAGCTTTAGGTTATAACCTTTGGCAATTAGTTGCACAAGGGCCAGCTGAAAAGCTCAATCAAACAAACTTCACACAACCCGCGCTATTAACAGCCAGTGTCGCATTATGGCGTTTATGGGCGTCTCAATCGGACAGTCAACCAGCAATGTTAGCAGGTCATAGTTTAGGTGAATATTCTGCTTTAGTTTGTGCAGGTGTTATTTCTTTATCGGAAGGCGTGAAGTTAGTTGAGAAACGAGGTGAGTTTATGCAAGCTTCCGTTCCTGCTGGTGTTGGCGCTATGGCCGCAATTATCGGCCTGGATGACCAAGCTATTATTGATGCCTGTGCGAAAGCACAAAATGACGACGTTGTTGCTGCAGTCAATTTCAACTCACCAGGACAAGTCGTTATTGCAGGTCACAAAGATGCAGTAGAACGAGCAGGTGTACTTTGTAAAGAAGCCGGCGCAAAAAGGGTATTGCCTTTACCTGTAAGTGTACCGTCTCATTGTGCATTAATGAAAGATGCTGCAGACAAACTTGCTGAAGCGTTTAATCGTGTCACCTTTAATACGCCAGAAATTCCAGTCGTCAATAATGTAGATGTAGCAACAGAAACTGATGTAGAAGCCATTAAACTAGCGTTAATAAAACAATTATACAGTCCTGTACGTTGGACAGAAACCATTGAATTATTGGCGAAAAGTGGTATTTCACTTGTCGTTGAGGCAGGCCCAGGCAAAGTTTTACAAGGGTTAATTAAACGTATAGACAAATCAATAATGAGTGCTTCTATTAATGATCAAGCATCATTAACGAAAGCATTAGAAACAATTAAATAGGATAAATTATGTTTTCTTTTGAAGGAAAAGTAGTCTTAGTTACTGGCGCAAGTCGTGGTATCGGTAAAGCAATAGCAAGTCAGCTTAAAGCATTAGGCGCAACAGTTTTGGGCACGGCAACATCAGAAAATGGCGCTGAAAATATCAGCGAATATTTAGGTGCTGGCAATGGTTTAGTGCTAAACGTAACCGACAATGATTCAATCGCAGCATTATTTGTTGCAATTAAGGAAAATCATGGCGGCATAGATATCTTAGTGAATAATGCAGGAGTCACTCGCGATAATTTATTTATACGAATGAAAGATGACGAGTGGCAAGATATAATTGATACTAACTTATCTTCAGTATTTAAAATCAGTAAAGCGGTTATTCGCTCTATGATGAAGAAGCGTAATGGTCGTATTATTAATATTGGCTCTGTCGTTGGAACTATGGGCAATGCAGGCCAAGTAAATTACGCAACAGCAAAAGCGGGTTTACTTGGTTTTACAAAATCATTAGCACGTGAGGTTGCATCTCGTGGCATAACTGTTAATACTGTATCGCCGGGTTTTATCGATACAGATATGACCAAAACGTTAAGTGATGAACAAAAAGAAGGTATTTTTTCGCAAGTTCCTGCCAACCGTTTAGGTAAGCCTGAAGAAATTGCTAACGCAGTTGTTTTTTTAGCTTCTGATGGTGCGGCAGATATAACGGTGGAAAAATTGAAGGGAAACGGCGGTATTTATTTTGTTTAATTTGTCTGTTTTATTGTAAATAAGCGACAAATTGAGTAATTTTAATACAGTCAACAGGTTAGACCAGCAGAAAATTAGAATTAGAAGCTTGCAAGCTAGGCTGTTGACGAATAAACTACACACAATTATGAAAAATTGTATTTTCTAGAAAGGAAAAAAAATGAGTACTATTGAAGAACGCGTAAGAAAAATTACTGTTGAACAATTAGGTGTAAGTGAAGAAGAAGTTAAAATCAGCTCTTCTTTTGTTGACGACCTAGGTGCTGACTCTTTAGACACTGTTGAATTAGTAATGGCGTTAGAAGAAGAATTTGATACTGAAATTCCAGACGAAGAAGCTGAAAAAATTACAACTGTTCAAGCAGCTGTTGATTACGTTACTGCTAACCAATAATTACAATGTAAATTATTGGCTTTCAAGTAAAGCTTTTAAATGAGAATTTAAAGTATATATTCAGGCGGTTTTTACCGCCTGTTTTTTTATCTACGATTTCAGTTTGTTACTTTCTCTGAATGAGAATGTAATGACTTCCCATCCCTTATAAACTCTTAGCGGAGGCACATAATCATGAGACGCGTTGTTGTTACTGGTCTTGGTATGTTAAGCCCTTTGGGCAACTGCCCTGAATCTACTTGGCAGAATTTACTGCTTGGTAAAAGTGGTATTAGTAATATTGAACATTTTGATACCTCTGTATACACCACAAAATTTGCAGGATTAATCAAAAACTTTGACGCACAAGATTATATTGCACGAAAAGAAGCCAAAAAAATGGATCTTTTTATTCAATATGGTGTTGCAGCAGGAGTACAAGCTTTTAAAGATTCCGGTCTTGAAGTTGATGATATAAACACACACAGAATTGGTGTTGCCGTTGGTGCAGGTATTGGCGGTTTAGGACTCATTGAAGAAAACGTAGAGAAAATGCTAAATGCAGGGCCTCGTAAGTTATCACCATTCTTTGTGCCTTCAACAATCATTAATATGATTTCTGGGCACTTATCTATGATGCATAGTTTAAGAGGTCCTAATATTTCTATTGCTACCGCTTGTACAAGTGGCGTCCATAATATTGGTCATGCCGCACGAATGATCTCTTATGGAGATGCTGATGCTATGCTAGCGGGCGGTGCTGAAAAAGCATCTACACGTTCAGGTATCGGTGGTTTTGGAGCTGCACGTGCTTTATCGACCCGTAATGATGCGCCAGAGCAAGCTTCACGTCCTTGGGATAAAGACCGAGATGGTTTTGTACTTGGAGATGGTGCCGGTGTAATCGTGCTTGAAGAGTATGAACACGCCAAAGCGCGTGGAGCAAAAATTTATGCTGAGCTTGTTGGCTTTGGCATGAGTGCAGACGCTTATCACATGACATCACCACCGGCTAATGGTGAAGGTGGTGCACGAGCTATGCTTAATGCCATTAACGACGCTAAGGTAGACCAAAGTAAAATTGGTTATATCAATGCCCATGGCACTTCTACGCCAGCCGGTGATATTGCAGAAACTAATGCCGTAAAATCAGTCTTTGGCGACAACGCTTATAAACTGATGATGGGATCAACCAAATCTATGACTGGTCACCTTTTAGGTGCAGCGGGAGCGGTTGAAACTATATTTACCATTCAGTCATTAATGAATAATGTTGTTCCACCAACGATAAACTTGGATAACCCAAGTGAAGGTTGTGATCTCGATTATATTGCTCATACTGCTCGTGATACCAATTTAGAATATGCTTTATGCAACTCTTTTGGTTTTGGCGGCACTAACGGCTCGTTGATATTTAAGAAAGTATAAGCATTTTAAAAGTGTAAATATCATTAACTAAACTAAACCTTGCAGTTAGTCGTTTAAGCCTGAATACTAGTCACCTGTGTTCGGGCTTTTTATTTTTGACGTGTTTATATTTTACGAGTTCACCCCATGACTAAAATCCTTCAAATAATGCAATGTTTAAATTACCAATGAAAATTAATTCGTATTACCAAAGTATTAATGGTCAACAAGAGCAACACTTTTTAATCAATAACCGTGGTTTAGCTTATGGTGATGGAGTCTTTACAACCGCTAAAGTGCTAAATGGTAACGTTCAATTTTTATCTGCGCACATTGAACGATTAACAATCAGTTGTAGTAAACTCAATATTTCCCTTCCAGATTTCAATAAAATGATTATTGAAATAACTGATGAAGCCAAAAAATATGAATTGTCAGTAGTAAAAATCATTATCACTGTAGGGGATGGTGGACGAGGATATTCACGCCAAGGTTGCTCAAGCAGTAATGTTATTATCACTTTTCATGGTTTTCCTGAGCATTATTTATTATTACAACAAAAAGGCATTCACCTAGGTGTATCAACCTTGAAAATTGGAATAAACCCTTTAACTGCTGGTATAAAACACTTGAACCGTCTTGAGCAAGTGCTTATTCGTGAAGAGTTGGACAACCGAAACGAAGATGATTTATTAGTGCTTAATTACTTTGATTACGTCATTGAAGCAACTGCCGCAAATGTCTTTTGGTATAAAAATAATACTTGGCATACACCTAAATTAGATGAATCAGGTGTGGAGGGGTTAATGCGTAATCAAATTATACAAAATTGCAGTAACCATTTTGAAATTAACCTCATCAACGCTAAGCTTTCAGCGCTTGATTCCATTGAAGCAATGTTTATTTGTAATAGTGTAATGGGGGTTATACCCGTTAGACAATTTGAAAATCAAATATTATCATTAGCACCTTGTCATGATATTAAAGCGCTTATGCAGCATGTGATGTAAACAATGAAAAATTATAAAGCATTATTCGCCATGTTATTCATGACCTTGATAACGTCCAGTGCTTCGCTGGTTGCTTATACTTTTTATCAAGTAAAACGTCCACTTGATATTGCTACAACACAATTATTAACCATTGAAGATGGCACATCGTTTAGCCATTTTTCTAAACAGTTAATAAAAGAGGGGTGGATAGATAATCGTTTCTGGCTGCGTAATTATGTTCGACTCAAGCCTGAGTACGCTAATATAAAAGCGGGTACTTATAAAATAGATAAAGACAGTTCAGTACAAAGTTTGTTAGTTCAATTAGTTACGGGTAAAGAGCATCAATTTAGTGTCACTTTTATTGAAGGAACAACCTTTAAAGAATGGTTAGTTCAGTTGAACAAAATGGAAAAAATTATCCACACAATTAAGCAAAGCTCTATTGCTGACATTGCTAAGATGCTAAGCATCAGTAGATCAAATCCGGAAGGGCTTTTTTATCCAGAAACCTACGCCTTCACTGCGGGCACAACAGATTTACAATTATTAAAACGTGCTCAACATAAAATGTCAGTGGAACTAGATTCTGCCTGGGAAAATCGCGCCCAACCTTTACCTTATAATAATAAATATGAAGCACTAACCATGGCGTCAATTATTGAAAAGGAAAGTGGTAAAAACGCTGAACACGGTATTATTTCATCTGTATTTGTAAATCGCTTAAATATAAATATGCGTTTGCAAACGGATCCTACGATAATATATGGGTTGGGCGATCGATATAAAGGCGACATTAAACGTAAACATAAACGAGAAAAAACAGCGTATAATACTTACCGAATTAATGGCTTACCGCCCACACCAATCGCTATGCCGGGGAAAAGTGCAATACATGCCGCTTTAAATCCCTTAGCAACTGATTATTTCTATTTTGTCAGTAATGGTAATGGTCAGCATATATTTTCGACGAACTTAAAAGATCATAATACTGCTGTTACAAAATATCAGTTGAACCAAAAAACTCAATAAGAAGTGAAAAATGAATAAAGGCCAATTTATTGTAATCGAAGGAATTGAAGGAGCTGGAAAGTCTTCAGCTATTTCGGTAGTTAAAAAAGTACTTATAGATCAAGGGATTGATTTTATAAATACCCGAGAGCCAGGTGGCACTCCTTTAGCTGAGTCATTGCGAAATATTGTAAAATCGGCTGATCATGAAGAAGTATTAACACAAGAAACTGAGTTATTACTGATGTACGCTAGTCGAAGCCAACTTCTTGCTAATCGCATTCTTCCTGCATTAGAAAAAGGGCAATGGGTTATCGGTGATCGTCATGATTTAAGCTCAAGAGCCTACCAAGGTGGAGGAAGAGAGTTTGACGATGAACTTATGGACACCATTGCGAAAGTTACCTTAAAAGGATTTAAACCGCAGTTGACGCTTTATTTAGATATATCGCCTGAATTAGGCTTAGCGAGAGCACAAGCAAGAGGCGCTTTAGATCGTATTGAGTTAGAAAAAATAGCGTTTTTTCATCGAGTACGAAATAAATATCGTGAGATTGCTTTAGCCGATGATAATATTGTAATTATTGATGCGAGTGCACCTATGCCTGTGGTACATAATAATATTCGCTTAGCCGTTAAAGCTTTTTTGAAAAGTCAGTAATGTCCATGGTTGTAAATAGGAAATACAAATGCAAAGTTGGTTAGATCAACAGCAGCTTTTATTATCTAAGCAAATAACAAACATAAAATTACCTCATGCTATTTTAATTAATGGTGTCGAAGGTTCTGGTAAAAGTGAACTTTCTCAATGGCTTATTAAAGTTCTTTCATGTAGTAAACCTGAAAATATTCAACAGGTTTTAATACCGTGTCAACAATGTAAATCCTGCTTACTTCATCGCAGTAATACGTTCCCGGATCATTTACTTATTGAAAGTGGTGGTAAAAGTATTGGCGTTGATCAAGTAAGACAAGCGAGTCGTTTTTTTGAAAAAACAGCGCAAATAGGTCTTTGTAAATCAGCATTAATAACTTCTGCACATAACATGACAGTCTCAGCGGCTAATGCCTTATTAAAAACGCTTGAAGAACCTAACCCTGATAACTACATTGTATTATTAACATCTGAACTTGAAACGTTATTACCAACAATAATCAGTCGCTGTTTTATTATAGATATTAGACCGCCTGTTGGTGAAAAGTTATTAGCCGAACTGAAACAAACTGGTTCAGATCCTTTTGTGAATTTAAGTCAATTGAAAGAATTATCTGATCCATCAGTTAATGAAAGATATCAAAATTTTGAAAATTGTTTTTTTACTTTTTTGCAGAAAAATCCAATCAAGCGCAGCGAAATATTGAGTTTGTTGAATGAAAATACCGAAAGTGTTCGTTGGTTAGAAAAGGTTATGGTGAAGTTGATGAGACAACAACATAACTGGTTAGAAGGCGACAACGTTCTTAATGAAAAAGAAATATGGGCGATATACCAGTTAGTTTTGTCTGCGACTAAAAAGCTAAAGATACTAATGCAGGCGAATAAACAGTTTATATTGGAAAAATTACTTGTTGATATCGCTGTTGTGATCAATGAATAATAATGGCTAGCGCCATTAATTTTGAGGAAGTGTTATGCACAAATTTAGGGTAGAGTTTTCATCTGATAGAGAGTTATATCAATACTATATGCCTTTTGTAAAAAATGGCGGGCTTTTTGTCCGAACACCTGAACAATTTAATTTAGGCGATGATATTGAACTTGAAGTTACCTTACCTGACTCGTTAGAAGCTTCGGTAGTTATTGGGAACGTTTGCTGGTTAACGCCTATAGGTGCTCAAAATGGTACACCAGCTGGTATAGGTGTTAATTTTCAAGAAGATAAAGAGCATGTTCGTAACCAAATTGAAAAGTTGATAGGACGTTTGTTGAATTCATCAGAACCTACATTATCAATGTAGGCATTTTTTAATCTACTCAAAAATATTGGAGAAAATTGTTTGTTTATAGATTCACATTGCCATCTAGATAGGCTTGATTTAACAGAATTTGACGGCGAATTAGATAATGTACTTGAAGCAGCTACTGCAGCTCAAGTAGACGAGATCTTATGCGTTAGCGTTACCTTAGCTGAATTTCCTAGTATGGTAGAAAAAACGGCTAAATATAGCAATGTATGGCTCTCGTGCGGTGCTCACCCGTTAAATCAAGATGATTTAATTGACCAAGAAGAACTGGCTCGCTTATCACAAACAGACAGAGTTATCGCGATTGGCGAGACAGGTTTAGATTATTTCTATGCGCCTGAAACTAAGGCTGTTCAACTGGATTCTTTTCGTAAGCATGTACGTGTTGCCAATCAACTAAATAAACCGCTAATTATTCATACCCGTGATGCTCAGCAAGATACTTTAGATATGCTTCGAGAAGAAAATGCTGAAAATGTTGGTGGGATTTTGCATTGTTTCACCGAAACATGGGATATGGCAAAGCAAGCTATTGATATGGGGTTCTATATTTCATTTTCAGGTATTGTTACCTTTAAGAATGCCAGTGAGTTACGTGAAGTTGCCAAAAAAGTACCAGATGACAAGTTTTTAATTGAAACTGATGCTCCTTATTTAGCACCAGTTCCTCATCGAGGAAAGCAAAATCAGCCGGCTTATGTTGCCGATGTAGCTAAGTTCTTAGCCAGCGTTCGAGGGCAGTCAGTTGAAGAAATAGCGGCACTATCAACAGCAAACTTTAAACGTCTTTTTAAAATGAAGTAAAAGCTAAATTTGTGTAAATATATATCTATCTTTATCAAAAAATAGGCAAAAAAGTGCCCGAAACTATTACTAGCTCGGGCTCAAGGGGATGGCTCATAACGAATTGAGCCTTGTGCTAATAAACACTATATAGATCTATGAAATCAGTAAAATAAAAAATAAAACTGTGCGAGCAATTGATTGATATTTAAACTGTATGAATAATTGTAGTGTAATCTTTTTTAAAAGCTAATTTAATTTTTTATTAATTTACATTTTTTTAAGTGCTTGATATAAATACTATTTATTTTATATCACTTGTATATTTTTATATTCTCATTTAAAAATAAAACGGTATGTATATTTGATTTTTAAACGTCTATATAACTCTTTTATCTTGTGAATACTCTATGTTTTATGTCATGATAATTTCATTATTTAATACTCAATAAGACTGCCTTTTTTGTTAAATCGTCTATGGATCAGTTTCTTTTTTATTGCTTTTGGCTCTGCGCTTTACCAATGGATATTTCTTGGTAATATTTTAATATTTGAAGAGTTAGTTCAGGCTCTTTTTGCTATGTCCAAAGTGACCGTTGATATCGCCATTGGTTTGATCGGGATTTTAAGTTTTTGGCTAGGTATGATGAAAATTGCTGAAAACGCTGGGCTTATGGATAAAGTTGCTCGGGCTATTTCCCCGTTATTCACCCGTTTAATGCCAGGCGTTCCTAAAGGGCATCCCGCTATTGCATCTATGACGATGAATTTGTCCGCTAATTTCTTGGGACTAGACAATGCTGCAACCCCACTTGGCTTAAAAGCAATGCAGGATCTCCAGCAGTTAAATCCAAAAAAAGATACTGCAACGAATGCCCAAATATTATTTTTAGTGTTGAATACGTCCTCTGTAACGCTTTTTCCCGTTGCTGTTTTTGTTTATCGAGCCCAACAAGGTGCTGCAAATCCTACCGACGTTTTTGTGCCTATTATACTGGCAACTTTTGCTTCTACATTTGCAGGTTTATTAGCGGTGGCAACCGTGCAAAAAATTAAGTTACAGGATCAAATCGTTTTATTGTACTTGTCAGGTGCCATTGCTGTAGTGGGGGGATTAGTGGTTTATTTCTCAATGCTAACGACTCAAGCGCTCTCTGAACAATCGTCATTTCTTGGTAATTTCCTGATATTTTCAACGTTAATTCTTTTCATTCTTGCGGCAGTACGTAAAAAAGTCGATGTTTACGATAGTTTCATCGAAGGCGCTAAACAAGGTTTTGAAACAAGCATAAAACTGATCCCTTATTTACTTGCCATGTTGGTGGCGATAGGCGTCTTTCGTGCCAGTGGCGCATTAGCGTTAATTGTCGACAGCTTTAGGCAATTAGTGTTGCTTTTAGGTTTTGACACCCGTTTTGTAGACGCTATGCCTACCGCTTTAATGCAACCGTTAAGTGGCTCAGGTGCAAGGGCAATGATGATTGAAACCATGAAAACACACGGTGCTGACTCTTTTGCGGGTCGCTTAGCTTCAATTTTTCAAGGTTCAACATAAACAACTTTTTATGTTCTTGCTGTTTATTTTGGCTCTGTAGGGATCCGTTATAGTCGACATGCTATTGCGTGTGGCTTACTTGCTGATTTTGCTGGTATTTCTGCTGCAATAGGCGTTTGCTACTGGTTCTTTGGTTAAAAAACGGCTTGTCCTCACATATTTTATTGGTCTTATTGTCGACAATTAAACTTTAGTCTACTTGACTATTTATCTATATGAGCTAAAATTCTTTCCAAACTCGTTAAATGTCGACAATCATGGCGTTAGATAATCCTACCTTACAAAAAGCAGTAACGACTGCAGATAAAGTTTTTGATGCAATGCTTCACGCCATTGTTGATGGAAATATTGCTGCAGGCAGCAAAATCAGTGAACCTGAGTTAGCTAAACAATATGAAATTAGTCGTTCTACATTACGAGAAGCGCTGAATCGTTTAGAGAAATGTCATTTAATTGAACGTAAAGCCAATGTAGGTTCTAGAGTTGTTGATTGTACTATCGAAGGTTTATTAGAGATTTACGTAGTACGCGAAGCACTTGAAGGCATGGCTTGTCGAGAAGCAGCAAACAACATGAGTGACGAAGAAATAGCTGAAATGCAAGCGATGCTCGCGCAACATGCAAATTCTCAAGCACTTAAAGATGGCATTTCTTATTATCAAGAAGAAGGCGATCTGGACTTCCATTATAAAGTGATTTTAGGCAGCCACAATCAACAGCTTATTAATATTTTGTGTGGTCAGCTTTATCACTTAGTGCGTATGTACCGTATTCAATTTGGTATGCACAGCCCTCGCGCTACTCGCGCTTTTCATGAACATTCAAATATTATTCAAGCCATTTGTGACCGTGATGGTGAACTTGCTGAAATTCTCATGCGACGTCATATTGCAGCGTCTAGAAAAAATATAGAAAACAAAATAGCTCAACAAAATAAATAAATTAAGCAACCTATACAAATAATTTTAACAACGATTGTTAACAAATATACAACGACAACAAGAGGACAAATTATGTCTGCACAACTTTCACCTGGCGCTAAGTTCCGTCAAGCATTAATAAACAACAAACCTTTACAAGTGGTAGGTACTATTAACGCTTACTGCGCAATGATGGCTGAACAATTAGGTCACCAAGCTATTTACCTTTCTGGTGGTGGTGTTGCTAACGCTTCTTACGGTTTACCTGATTTAGGAATGACGTCATTAAATGATGTTATTGCTGATGTACAGCGCATAACTTCTGCTTCAAGCTTACCGTTATTGGTTGATATTGATACGGGATGGGGTGGTGCTTTTAATATTGCTAAAACGATACGTGATATGGAAAAAGCAGGTGCTGCAGCTGTTCATCTTGAAGACCAAGTTGCTCAGAAACGTTGTGGACATCGTCCGAACAAAGAAATTGTATCGACAGAAGAAATGGTTGACCGCATCAAAGCGGCTGTTGACGCACGTACAGATAAAGACTTCTTTATTATGGCTCGTACCGATGCTTTTGCTCAAGAAGGATTAGAAGCTGCACTTGAACGTGCTAAAGCTTATGTAGCTGCGGGTGCCGATGGCATTTTTGCAGAAGCGGTTAAAACTGAAGAGCACTACCGAGCATTCACTTTAGCCCTAGATGTACCAGTACTTGCAAATATTACAGAGTTTGGCCAAACCGAATTATGGAATAAAGATCAATTAGGCGAGTGGGGCTGTGCCATGGTGCTTTACCCATTATCTGCATTTCGTGCGATGAATAAAGCAGCTGAATCAGTTTATAAAACTTTATTAGCAGATGGCGATCAAAAATCTGAAATTGATAACATGCAAACACGTATGGATTTATATGATTACCTTGGTTACCACGACTACGAACAAAAACTTGATGGCCTTTTTTCTGAAGGCAAAAACAAGTAGTTCTAAAATTTACTATAAAAAATAAAATTGTAGTCGGTAGAAAGATGAAAAGTCCGACAAACGTAAAAAACATGAGGAAAGTAATATGTCAGATAAAAAATTAAGTGGTGCAGGTTTACGTGGTCAAAGTGCAGGTGATACAGCGTTATGTACCGTGGGGCAATCAGGTTCAGGGTTAACGTATTGTGGTTATGATATTGCTGATTTAGCGGACAATTCAACGTTTGAAGAAGTTGCCTACTTACTTTTCAATGGCGAATTACCTAATGAAAAAGAACTCGCAAGCTATAAAACAGACTTGTTCGCCATGCGCGATTTACCGGAAGCCTTAAAAGCTGTTTTAAAGCTTATTCCAAAAGAAACACACCCTATGGATGTTATGCGCACGGGTTGTTCATTTTTAGGTAACTTAGAGCCTGAAAATGATTTTTCAGAGCAAAACAAAGCAGCTAATCGTTTGTTAGCCGCATTCCCTGCAATCATGTGTTATTGGTATAAGTTCTCACATGACGGTGTAGAAATTGATTGTACATCAGACGAAGACTCTTTAGGTGGACACTTTTTACGTTTATTAAATGGTGAAAGCCCGTCAGCACAGCATCAACGTGTGATGGATGTATCATTAATTTTATATGCTGAACATGAGTTCAATGCCTCTACTTTTACAGCGCGTGTATGTGCTTCAACATTGTCTGATATGTTCTCTTGTATCACGGGTGCTATTGGTTCATTACGAGGTCCATTACACGGTGGAGCAAACGAAGCAGCTATGGACATGATTCAAACGTTTACATCTCCAGCAGATGCTAAAAAACAAATGGCAGGCATGTTAGCACGTAAAGAAAAAATCATGGGTTTTGGCCATGCTATTTACCGCACTTCTGATCCACGTAACGTCATTATCAAAAAATGGTCTGAAAAGTTAGCCACTGAAAATGGTGATACTTCACTTTACGATATTTCTGTAGCTTGTGAAGAATTCATGTGGGACACGAAGAAATTATTCTGTAACGCTGATTTTTTCCATGCTTCAACTTATAACTACATGGGGATACCAACAAAATTATTTACGCCTATTTTTGTTTGTTCACGTCTAACAGGTTGGGCTGCTCACGTGATGGAGCAACGTTCAAACAATCGTATCATTCGTCCAAGTGCTGATTACATCGGTGCTGAGCCAAGAACTGTTACGCCAATTAGCGAAAGGTAATTGTTATGAATTATGAACATCGTAAACCGCTACCAGGCTATAAAATTGGTGGCGTCAATATTGATTATTTTGACACACGTAGTGCTGTTGAAGCTATAAGTGTAGGTAGTTACGCAAAGCTACCTTACACCTCAAGAGTATTAGCGGAGCAACTTGTACGTCGTTGCTCACCTGAAACCTTAACGGATTCGTTGAAGCAATTAATTGAGCGTAAGCAAGACCTAGATTTTCCTTGGTATCCGGCACGTGTTGTTTGTCATGATATTTTAGGGCAAACCGCTTTGGTTGATTTAGCGGGTCTTCGCGACGCAATTGCTGACCAAGGCGGTGACCCATCTAAAGTTAACCCTGTTGTACCTACACAACTAATTGTAGATCACTCTCTTGCAGTAGAAGCGCCAGGTTTTGATCCACAAGCGTTCGATAAAAATCGTGTCATTGAAGACCGTCGTAATAAAGACCGTTTTAAATTTATTGAGTGGAGCAAAACAGCTTTTAAAAACGTTGATGTAATTCCTGCGGGCAATGGCATTATGCATCAAATCAATTTAGAAAAAATGTCCCCCGTTATTCAATTACGTGACGGTGTCGCTTTTCCTGATACTTGTGTCGGCACCGACAGCCATACACCACACATTGACTGTTTAGGCGTTATTGCTATTGGTGTTGGCGGTTTAGAAGCAGAAACTGTTATGTTGGGTCGTCCGTCGATGATGCGCTTACCGAATATTATTGGCGTAAAATTGGTGGGCAAACGCCAACCAGGTATTACAGCAACGGATACGGTATTGGCCATTACTGAATTTCTACGCAATGAAAAAGTTGTTTCTAGCTATTTAGAATTTTTTGGTGAAGGCACTGCGAACCTAACCATAGGTGACCGAGCAACTATTTCTAACATGACACCTGAATACGGCGCGTCTGCGGGTATGTTTTACATTGATCAACAAACCATTGATTATTTAAAGTTGACTGGACGTGAACCAGAGCAAGTTGAATTAGTAGAAACATACGCTAAACATACGGGTTTATGGGCAGATGATTTAACGGAAGTTGAATACGAGCGTGTTATCGAGTTTGATTTATCAACGGTTGGCCGCAACTTGGCAGGTCCGTCAAATCCACATCGCCGTTTACCGACGAGTGAATTAGTCTCAAAGGGAATTGCTAAAGATCTTGAAGCTTGTAAAGCACAAGAAAAAGCTGGTGAAATGCCTGACGGTGCAGTAATTATTGCTGCGATCACTTCTTGTACTAACACGTCTAACCCACGTAACGTAGTTGCTGCGGGCTTAATTGCAAAACGCGCAAACGAGTTAGGCTTAAAACGTAAACCTTGGGTTAAATCGTCTTTTGCTCCGGGTTCAAAAGTTGCAAAACTTTATTTAGAAGAAGCGGATTTATTATCTGAAATGGAAAAGTTGGGCTTTGGTATTGTCGGTTATGCATGTACTACGTGTAATGGCATGTCAGGATCCTTAGATCCTAAAATTCAACAAGAAATCATTGACCGCGATTTATATTCAACGGCCGTTTTATCAGGTAACCGTAACTTTGACGGTCGTATTCACCCACACGCGAAACAAGCTTTCTTAGCGTCACCACCATTAGTGGTTGCTTATGCACTTGCCGGTACTATTCGTTTTGATATTGAAAAAGACATTCTTGGTCAAGACCAAAATGGCAATGACATTACCTTAAAAGATATTTGGCCAAGTGACGAAGAAATCGATGCCATTGTCGCTTCAAGTGTTAAGCCTGAGCAATTTAAGAAAATTTACACGCCAATGTTCGATTTAGGGGCATTTGAGCCGGCTGAAAGTCCGTTATACGATTGGGATCTTACCAGTACTTATATTCGCCGTCCGCCCTATTGGGAAGGTGCTTTAGCCGGTAAGCGTACTATGAAAGGTATGCGTCCGTTAGCCGTTTTAGGCGACAACATCACGACCGACCATTTATCACCGTCAAATGCTATTCAGTTAGATAGTGCTTCAGGTGCTTACCTAGATAAAATGGGCGTACCCCATGAAGATTTTAACTCATATGCAACTCACCGTGGCGATCATGAAACGACACAACGAGCAACGTTCGCTAACCCGAAATTGTTCAATGAAATGTGTACGGATGACAATGGCGACGTTAAGCAAGGTTCATTAGCACGTATTGAACCGGAAGGCACTGAGTCTCGTATGTGGGAAGCTATCGAAACTTACATGGAACGTAAGCAGCCGTTAATCATCATCGCAGGCGCTGATTATGGCCAAGGTTCATCACGAGACTGGGCAGCGAAAGGCGTTCGTTTAGCGGGTGTTGAAGTTATCGTAGCGCAAGGTTTTGAACGTATTCACCGCACTAATTTAGTGGGTATGGGAGTATTGCCATTAGAATTTATTAATGGCGAAACTCGTCATACTTACCATATTGATGGTAGTGAAACTTATGATGTTATTGGTAGAACATCACCGAGCGCAGCTATGACGGTGATAATGACTAGACATACCGGTGAGAAGAGTGGTGAAGTGATTGAAATTCCAGTTAAATGTCGTTTAGACACAGCAGAAGAAGTTGCAGTTTATGATGGTGGTGGGGTATTACAAAAATTCGCCACCGATTTCCTTGAATCAAACGCATAACGCGTTATTTAATTTGATAGCTTCGTTGGAGGTGCTCATTGACGTTCGTCAATTCCGCGCCTCCGCCTTGCTCTAAAATCAAATTCCAGCGTTCTACGTATATTCAATTCAGTTTGAAATGGCACATTGTTATTAGTAATAATGTGCCATTTTATGTTCAGGATGAACGATATGTCATGGTGTTATGGATGGCAAAGAGTGACGATAAGAACAAAATAAAAGGAGAGAGCTATGGCTTTCGTACCTCAAATACACATGCCTCAAGTAAAGGTCCCAGCAACATATATGCGCGGTGGTACATCAAAAGGTGTATTTTTCAATTTAACTGATTTGCCTGAACGTTGTCAGATAGCAGGTGAAGCGCGCGATAACATGTTGCTACGTGTTATTGGCAGCCCAGATCCTTATGGCAAACAAACTGATGGTATGGGCGGCGCAACATCGAGTACCAGTAAAACGGTTATTTTAGCTAAGTCTGAAAAGGCTGATCACGATGTTGATTATTTGTTTGGTCAAGTGGCGATTGATAAAGCGTTTGTTGATTGGAGCGGTAATTGCGGGAATTTAACTGCAGCGGTTGGCTCATTTGCTATTAACTCTGGCCTTGTTGATACGACACGTATTCCTGAAAATGGTATATGTACCGTGCGTATTTGGCAAAAAAACATTTCAAAAACCATTATAGCTCAAGTTCCTATCACTAAAGGTGAAGTACAAGAAACCGGTGACTTTGAACTTGACGGGGTTACTTTTCCTGCTGCAGAAGTACCCGTTGAATTTATCGCACCTGTTGACCCCAGTGAAGCTATGTTCCCAACCGGTAATCTTGTTGATGATTTAGATGTGCCTGAAATTGGAGTCTTTAAAGCGACGATGATCACGGCGGGTATTCCTACCATCTTTCTAAATGCTGATGAAATTGGTTACACAGGAACAGAGCTTCAAGAAGCTATAAACGGTGACCCTGCGGCACTCGAGCGTTTTGAAACTATTCGTGCTTACGGCGCAATTAAAATGGGCTTGATCAAAGAACTTTCAGAAGCAAAAGCTCGTCAGCATACGCCAAAAGTTGCTTTTGTTTCACCTGCACAAGATTATGTCACTTCAAGCGGTAAGCAAGTTTTGGCAAAAGAAATTGATTTACATGTACGTGCATTATCAATGGGGAAATTACACCATGCGATGATGGGCACTGCTGCTGTTGCTATTGGCACTGCTGCCGCTATTCCTGGTACTTTAGTTGCTCTTGCTACAGGTAATGCTGCTGGAGAAGCTTCGGAGTCAGTCACTTTTGGTCATCCGTCAGGAACGCTAAAAGTAGGAGCTCAAGCGAGTGAAGTAAAGGGTACTTGGATTGTTGATAAAGCGGTCATGAGCCGAAGTGCTCGCGTGCTTATGGAAGGCTGGGTAAGAATTCCAGGCGATTCATTTTAGTTAAGTTAATTCTCATTAAATCAATAAAAATGGAGCTGTCCGGCTCCATTTTTCACAGTCTTAACTCTTTTGAAAATTTATTAGCTTTGTAAGTATTGATAAAGCGCTTTTAACACTTTCATTTTTCCTTCATTACTTTCATGTTCATGGGCTAAGTTTTCTAGGGTGATCATAAACTCATCAGCACTTAATAAACCTTTTCCACCAAACTGTATTTTGTCTTGGCAGCGTTGTTGCCATTTTTGTTGCTCTGCACTTGTTAATGTTAGTGGGTAATTTCTAGCACGATATAAAAATAATAAAGACATTAATCGTTCATCTTGAAAAATAAATGGATGTGTCGCGAGTTGCTCAGGAGTAAGTTCACGTAAAATATCCATTTGAGCTTTATCACCATGAGAAAAAAAGTTTCCGCCATATAATGAATGTTCAGCGTCAGGTTTTTCTTGGTCGCTATAATCTTCAGCCGCAAAAACTTCAGCTAATTTGTCTCTCACTTCTAAATGCTGTCTTAATTTTGTCAAATTCTCTAAACAAAGCTCCCTAGGAATATTCAAACGTTTAGCATTTTCAGGTAATAGTGTTTTTGCTGGCGCAACAATAGGGCACTTATTGATATGAATAAGTTTTATTGGAATTGGCAGTTCATCTTCGGCTAACTCATCGTGTCGAGTATATAAACGCGTTTTAATTTCTTCTGCGCTTAAATCAAATAAGGGTTGAGGATCAAGGGCTAAATCAACAGCTATAACGGCATTTTTATTAACCGGATGATAAGCAAAAGGCGCGAACCAACTTGTACAACCATGCAGTGAAGATATTTTACTCGAGGTATGAACAACGGGCGTCATACTGTAAACATCGAGTAATTCAGCCACTTGTTTTTTATTTCTTAAATTAAAAATAAAATCATAAAATTTCGGCTGTTTTTCTTTAATTAATTTCGCCATAGCAATGGTGGCATAAACATCACTCATTGCATCATGTGCGGCTTCATGGGCAATACCATTAGCTTTGGTTAATAGCTCAAGTCGAAAACTCACCACTTGTTCGCCATCACGTTCAACGGTTGGCCATTCTATACCTTCAGGACGAAGTGCGTAACACGCGCGCACCATATCAATAATATCCCAACGAGAATTTCCATTTTGCCATTCACGAGCATACGGGTCGTAAAAGTTACGATAAAGCAGATAGCGCGTAAATTCATCATCAAAACGAATATTGTTATAACCAGCAACACAGGTATTTGGCTGAGTAAATAACGTATGAATACGTTCAGCAAACTCAACCTCAGATAAACCGTCTCGCTGAGCTTTTTGCGGAGTGATCCCTGTAACTAAACATGCTTCGGGTTGAGGCAGGTAATCTTGTGGCGGCTTACAATAAAACATCTCAGGCTTACCTATGATGTTTAAATCTAAGTCCGTACGAATACCGGCGAATTGAGAAGGTTTATCAAATTTCGCAGATATTCCGAAGGTCTCATAATCGTGCCAGAGAATGGAGGCTGAGTCTTTACTGTAACTCTGTGTATCGTTGTTGTTGGTTTTATTCATAATATACAATCATATAGCCGTTTTTTAGTTCTGTTATGTAACTTTAGGTATTCTGTTGTCTTGTGTTATACCACTTGCTATGTGTCACCTTGCGTGTACCCCTGACAATGGAAAGTAATAATGTCAAAGGACGAGAGATAAGATTCACCAACAGATAAGCCACTTATCTTACATACTAAAACATTAGACACCTATAAAAATACTAAATATAAAATAAGATTTGATGTTAGTGATCATTCAGGCTTGGGTGTCAGGGTGTTTGAGTCGGGACAAGTTGCATTCCATTATAGCTACAGGTTTGATAAAAAAGCTCAAAGATTAACTCTAGGGGGAAATACCCTGATCTGTCTTTATCTAGGGCTAGAGCATTAGTTCATACAATTAGACCGCTTTTAAAAGAGAATAAAAATCCATCAATACATCTTTTTAATGATTGTGGTCATACTAAAGCAACTATATATGAATTTTTAGATTTATTTATAGATCGACACGTGAGTAAATTAAGAAAAACGAGACAAATTTTATACATATACTCTTTGAATAAGCATGTTATAAATACAGTTCATGCTAATAAAGTTTTCAAAACTCCTATTGAAGATATAACTATTAAGCAATGGTTTACCTACTTTGATTATATTGAAGATCACCACAAGCCTATTACAGCAAAAGATATCTTAGTCAGATTGAAAACTTGTTTTAGGTTTTGTATTCGAAGAGGATTAATTACCAGCTCCCCTTTACTTGATATTGCACCAAAATACGCAGGTAAAGGAAGTAAAAATGGTGAAAGGGTTGTTGAATTAGATGAAATGAAAGTAATATTGAAAGAAATTGATAGACCGAAATGTTATCAAACGACTGGAAACGCAATTAAATTATTTATGCTAACGGCAGCTAGATTAGGCGAAGTTCGTAACATGGAACGTAAAGACATAAACTTTAAAAAAGGTTTATGGATAGTTCCAAAAGATAAAAGTAAAACTAAAATTCTCAGACCACTGGCTCCGAAGGCATCAGAAATAATAAAATATCAATTTGAAACATTCGAAGACGTTACTGAATGTTTTTTTCCTAGGGCTCTTATAAAAATCCTATATCTGCCCAAACAGTTAATAAATTCTGTAGAGATATCATTAAAAGAACAAAGGGTATGGAAGATTGGTCAATTCATGATTTTAGACGCTCATTATCAACAATTTTGTCAAATAACAAAATTCCACTTTATGTTAGCGAAAAAATGTTGGGTCATTCTTTGTGAGGGATTTTTAAAATTTATAACAAAAGTACTTATGAGGAAGAACAACTGTAAGCATATCAATTGTGGGACTCATTTGTTATGCCCAAAAGTGTTGTTACATAAGTAACCTATAATTAATGGAAAATATTAATGTTAGAAAATAAAAATAGGGTGGTTTTAATCATTATATTATTGCTGTTAGTATTATTTTATCTATTCATAATAGATGACAAATTAAACCCTGAAATTCAACCCATCTTAGATCAATATAATACCCAACATACAATTGATGAAAACGGCAGTGTTTATCAATTAGGCATGTGGTCAGCATTAGATACTTCGCCCTATGACGTTGGTCTATGGCGACTTAAGCAGTATAACGAGTCTCTATCAAATAATAGTTATACTGTGGTGGATGTTGAGTTTGAGGATTATCCCGAAGATGATTGGATTGAATCACTTTACCCTGAAGATAAAATGCCTGAATTATTATGCGATTTTAATAAATTAGAGTGCTTAGAGTTTATTTACAAAAACCCTTCAAATATTTCAAATTTAATTGCAGAAAACTCCGAGTATATAAGCCGTTATGAAGGTCTTATGGAATTCGATAGATTCGTACTTTATGAAACACCATCATATAAATTACCAATGATGAAGTTCGGCCCAAGTCTGGATATATTAAAACTTAAACTTGTAGAAATAATTAATGATGTAAAACAAGGACAGATAGGGTTAGCTTCTTCTAAGTTGATCCCACTTATTAAGCATAATAGAAGAATTTTAGAGCAAACACCTTATGTTATTCCAAAAGTGATTAGTATTGTTGAATCAGAAATTATTATAGATGTTTTTGCATTTATCTTATCTAAAAGTGATGATACTCCAGCATCGTTTTGGAAAGATGTGATTGCATCCTTAAAACCACTAACTGACAATCAATTAAAGCTAAATAAAGTTTTTTTAAATGCATTCGTAGCGCAAGCTAAAATGTTTGAAGTTTTAAAGCCTGAGGACTACAAACGAGATTTACCTAGTGTAATTAAATATATTCCCCTGAGTTTAATGTTTAAGAAAAATAGAAGTATGAATATGTTATATGAAGCGACAACTAGGTATTTTGAAAGACTAGAATTTGCTGGTGATGAAATTAAAGTTATTAAAGGTAAGGAAATTGGGGACGTAGTTTATTTTGATTACAGGAATGCGTTGGGTTCACTTTTATTAATGACTTCAATTCCCAAATTTATTGAATTAGAAAACCAAGTTTATAATATAGAAATTAAACAACGTATGCTAAAACACTTATTTGAGCTAAAAATTAAAAATAGTGATATCAATAACCAAAGATCATACAAAAGTCCTTACACAGGGCAAACAGCGCACGTTATAGATAATAATTTTTGCATTGTTGTTGACGATGATAGTGAAAACAATATTTGTATCTCCAACTTTTAAAGTGATATTAAACAAGGATGTTATGAAACATTTAAAACTTTTATTTTGTATTTTTATTATGAACACATATTTGGGGGCTGAGGAGATTCCCGCAGTTACGACATTAACCTTAGATATGCCAATATGGGCTGTTGGCTTTAATGATGCAAAATGGTTAATAAATGCTTCAAAAAGCAACACTAATAAAATTGTTTTTTTTAATTTATCAGCAAAAAAATCGAATATGCCAAAGGAGCCTATCACTCAAAAAGAAGATGATTTAGGGAGGACATCACGATCATTACCATTGTATCTTGCAGAAAGGATTAATATTGAAACGCAATGTGCAGCTATAAATTATGTGTTTGTTGCTCAAGGAAAAGGTCCTATAGTTTCTGGCGAAAGGTGGAACGTTGAGTCTTTTAAAAAATTGGCAAACGATGAACAATTAGATTTTATTGTTTTCGGACATTATGAAAAGGACTATTTGGATCTAAGGTCTTCTTTGAAATTAGAGGTATGGGACGTTAAAAAAGAAATTGAATTGTTTTCTATAGTAGAGAAAAGTCTATTTAAAGAAGCTTCAAGCGTAGCTGCCAAATTACCATCTTCTTTTCAAAATAAAATAGAAACCAAAAATATTTGTCACTATGTCGATTCAAAAATATACCCAAAACCAAGACCAGATATTTTAGCACCATACCTCGATGGGCTAGGCCAAATGCTTGCACAAACGTTGGCTGATAACGACGTTATTTCTGGAAGTAGTATATGGGGCGAAGTTCAAATGATTGAATGGTACAGAAGCCTTTGGCAATCTATGCCTGAGTCAGATGCTAATAAGCTAATGTTTACTAAAGGTATCATGACAAGCAAAAGGTATGGCGGTGTTGCTCATAAAGATTATTCAAAAAACTTTCGTGATTTTTTAAAATCAAATTTTAATAAAAATGATACGTTAAGTAAGATGTCTCCATTATTTTATTCTGAGTTTGGTTTTGTGAAAGACTGTATAGCTGCTAAAAATGATTTGTCTGGTAGTTCTACTGAATATAAAAATTGGTTATCAAAAATTGATTGCCAACAAATTGATAATATAAATAAATTATAATAAAAAAGGATTGAAATATATAAATGGATAATCAAATACCTAAGCCTTTAATTATCACCATATCCCTGATACAAGGGATCTTATTAACGCTGTTATACCAAAGTGTCGAACATAAAGTGTGGCCTGGCACAGAGCCATTGTGGTTAATACCGCTAGTTACTTTTTCAATGAGCTTACCATTACTTACTTTACTATCAATCACAAAAACTAATGGTAAAGCAACACTCAAATATCTATTACCTTTTACCTTATTACTATCTGTTTTAGGTGCCTATGTTGGCTATCAACAAGAACCAATAGAGTTTGTAAACAATAGTATTGTTATCTCTATATTTTTTTTTACTGCTCTTATCGCGGCTTTTAAAGCATTAATGTATATTCAACAATATCTAAGTAATGAAGAAATTAGTTACAGTTCCCTTTTTAAATTATCGTGGCGAAATTTTATTATATTTGGTAAATGTTGGTTATTTGTTTTAATATTTTGGGGAATACTACATCTAGGTGCAGGATTGTTTTCTGTATTAGAAATTGAATTTTTTAAAGAGTTATTAAGAAAAGATTGGTTTGTTATACCCGTATTAAACCTTGCTTTTGGTTTTGCTATTATCGTTTTTAGAAATATTATTTTCACAGTCGATAATATTTCTACAATACTTCAAACATTAATTAAATTTCTTTTACCTGCATTAACGGTTATTTCTTTGGGATTTCTAGCTACATTGCCTTTTACGGGTTTAGATACACTTTGGAAAACAGGTTCGGGCAGTTTATTAGTCATGTGGTTACAAGCATTAACATTGTTCTTTGTGAATGCCGTTTATCAAGATGCGTCACATGAACGTCCTTACCATATTATTTTACATAGATTAATTTTTATTGGAGTCGCTGTATTACCGATTTATAGCCTTATTTCCTTTTATGGGCTTTGGCTACGTATTGATCAATATGGTTTAACTGTTGATCGTTGTTGGGCTGTTCTTATTTGTATTTTACTTGCCTGTTTTTCTTTTGGATATTTAATTGGCATTATTAAAAAACGGGACGCATGGTTAGAAACACTCAGTAAAGTTAATATATCTATGGGAATTGTTGTGCTCGTATTTATGTTACTGGTTAATTCACCACTGTTAAACTTTCAGAGTATTTCCGTTTCAAGTCAGTTATCACGATTACATGATGGTGAAATAACATATGAAGAATTTGATTATCAATATTTTGATAGATCCTTAGGACGACAAGGTTATCTAGAGTTGCAAACACTTAAGACCGAATTAAAAGGTTCTGCTCCTGAAAAGGTAGCTATTATTGATAGAATGTATGTAAATCATCAGAATATTGAAAAAGAACAGTTAAGTATTGACGACTTCAATCAATTTGTTAATTACTGGCCTCACAAAAATGAATTTCCAGCAAGTTTAATTAAAGCAGTTTACAGTGAAGAAACTAAGAATGAGTGGACTACATATCGTGACAATAACTATTACTTCATTGCTAAAGATTTAAATGGTGATAGTGAATTAGATTATATTGTTATTGAAGAAAATAATAATTCTACTTCCGCTGACCTCTGGTTTTTGAAAGATGAACAGTGGAAATCTAAATATATGCAAACGAGTAATCCTAACGAAAACAGATTTATAAAAGATTACCTTTTACATGACAAAGTTGAAGTTATTCGACCAAAATGGAAGAATTTAAAGATTGGTGACTTAACCTTTAGAACATCATTAGATTGAAAATGAATAGCCGTCATTTGACGGCTTTTTATTATTATACAGTATGTAAATTTTTCAACGCTTCTATGTCTGACATACGCCAGAAAGGTCGCGCATGACTGAGGCATATCGGGTCCTGTTTTGTCTCCATCTCCAAAGAGACTGACGACCGATTTGATATCGCTTTAAAACTTCAGGAATTGTTAATGCCTTTCTCAAAACCAGGTTGTTTTATACCTACATACTTCACTTGACCTTACTCTACAACTCACTTAATGTGACAAATCTATTAACAAACTATTGTGGACTTAGAATGATTTTTAAACTTTTAATCTTAAGCGTTATAGCATTAACCAGCTTTGATAGTTTTGCCTCAACTTACATACATGCAGGTAAATTAATTACCGCTAAAGACAATAAAGTACAAGAGTCGATGACAGTTATTATTGATGATAATAAAATATCAGCAATAAAATCAGGGTTTTCACAACCAGGTAAAGAAGATACTTTAATTGATTTATCGAATGCCACTGTAATGCCAGGTTTAATGGATATGCATACTCATATTACGATGCAATTTAGTGCCACTTCTTATATGAATCGTTTTACTAAAAATCCGGCAGATTATGCGCTTATTGGGACTTTATACGCTAATCGAACTTTACAAGCGGGTTTTACCACCGTGCGTAATTTAGGTGATAAATATAATGTGTCAGTATCACTTCGCAATGCAATTAACAAAGGGATAGTGACCGGGCCAAGGATTTATACCGCAGCCAAATCAATAGCTACAACAGGTGGGCATGCTGATCCTACAAACGGTAGTGCAAAATTATTTATGGGTGACCCGGGGCCAGAGCAGGGTGTAGCAAATGGTGTTGCTGAATTAAGAAAAGCGGTTAGACAACGTTACAAAGATGGTGCAGATTTGATCAAAATTACCGCTACAGGTGGAGTATTAAGCTTAGCGAAAAGTGGCCAAAATCCACAATTTATGAATGATGAACTAAAAGCAGTTGTTGATACGGCAAACGATTATGGCATGACTGTGGCTGTTCACGCTCATGGTAAAAAAGGTATGGAGCGTGCAATTAAAGCAGGCGTAACATCAATTGAACATGGTACTTACATGGACAGTGAAACCATAGCGTTAATGAAAAAGTATGGTACTTATTATGTACCAACGATACTTGCAGGGAATTGGGTAGCCGAGAAAGCTAAAATTGATGGGTTTTTTCCTCGTATCGTTAGACCAAAAGCCACAGAAATCGGTCCTTTAATTCAAAAGACATTTTCTAATGCTTATAAAGCGGGTGTTAAAATAGCTTATGGTACTGATACAGGTGTTTCAGAGCATGGTGATAACGGTGGTGAATTTGCACTCATGGTGAAAGGTGGTATGCCTGCGATAGAAGCGATTCGCTCAGCGACTTATCATGCAGCCAAATTGCTTCGAGTATATGATAAATTAGGAACGATTGAGCCGGGAAAATTAGCTGATTTAGTTGCCGTTCAAGGTGACCCTTTAAAAGATATCAGCTTAATGACCAACATTAGTTTTGTAATGAAAGATGGCGTTGTTTATAAAAAATAACCTGCTTTGCTATTAGTAATAATATAGCCGTTTCCATTGTGTTATCGATATTCATTCTCAATACAAACGTTGCCGAGAGGGCAGGGAAAACACGGGTAGAAAAGCGCCAGTCGATGACCTAGGTGAAAAGACTTTAAAAGGTTTTTAATCTAAATATCGAAAACTGTGAGCAATCTGACGTTACGGTTATAGCGAGCATCGAAGATCGATTGGAGATCCAAAAGGTACTCAGTTACCTGAATAGAAAAACTGACGAAGTCGTCGAATTATAGTCCCCACAAAATAGAGCACCCCCTCAGATAACTCTGTTTGAATAAAAGCAGTTCATCATCAACAAAAGCAATATTCAAAACTGGCTTGCACAACAGTGGGAGCCAGTTTTATCGCCTGGAATTATTGAAAAAAGTAGAGTCGAAAGCGAGAACTACCTAATTTCTATCACTTATGGCAATGACAAAAAGGCAAATATCTAAAATCTGAGCTAAAGTCTATTTTAGATATTACGAAAAAGACGTTTATTTCACCTATACCCCTCGCAGTTAAATTGATGGGGCCACTTATATGTTGCTAGGTAATAAACAAAAGTCCAAGCAGATTATGACGTGAGTAGATAGGCTATGTATAAGTCCAAAAATAAAATCCAGTGAATTATTCGTATCATTGATTCTAACTGCTATGTTGATTAATGAGTTATATGTATGGGGGTATATATGGCTGTTGAAAAAAATTCAGGTTGGGTAGAACAGGTCTTTAGTTTATTTAGACTTTTTCACCGAAAGTTGAGTGTAAGACAGATCTTTATCCTTGGGCTGTTGTCGCTGTTTGGTTTGTTAGGCAATGTCTTGCATTATGAACTTTTTTTTAGCGTTGATTTGATTTTCGGAAGCATCGCAACGATTATTGCTGTAAGACTTGCAGGGGTGCTGTGGGGCTGCGTTGTTGCGGCACTGGTAAGTTACTACACCATTGTTATATGGGGTCACAGTTACGCCTTATATATTTTTATTGCTGAGGCTTTATGGATTGGCTTTAGCATTCATGGGCTCAGAAAATATAATATCATTATTGCTGATCTAACATTCTGGTTGTTCTTGGGGATGCCGATGGTCTTTTTGTTCTATGGCGAATTCATCGGTTTAGAAAGGGTAGCGACCGAATTAATCGCTTTTAAACAGGCTATTAACGGATTGCTTAACGCCGCTGTAGCATATTTGTTGTTATATACCTTTCGTCTTAACCCTCGGTTTAAAGGGGAAAGTGCTTTATTACACTCCACTGTGAATATAGAGCAAACGTTAAGCATTCTTCTGGCATTATTTATTTTGACTCCGGCAGTGATAGTCACCGGTATAATAGCCAACCAAGAGCAAGATCGTACAAAAAAGATGATTGCAAGCCAAGTTAAAGGTGAGGCTTTAGATTTGTCGTCCGGTCTGCAATTTATATTTGAACGTCAAGCTATATCAATTAATAGCGTGATACAAACGTATGTTGGCAAGGCGGTCTTAATTAAAGATTGGGAAGGGGGAATTAAAGTGTTGTCAAGCCTTCTGCCGAATATGATCAATATACAGATACTTGACACTGATGCTCATATTATCTACGGGAGCGGTTTTGTTCCCGATGACATTCAACAATTGATTCAGTTGGCAGTGGGGGGCGAACTAGTCCTATTTGCGGGAGGCAAAGATTCGCCAACGGGTAGTATGTTTTTTCTTTACCGAGTAGGTGATCAGTTCATACACTATGAATCTAGTATGACTATGGTACAAGAATATTTAAAAAAAATGTCTTATGAGGGAAAACGGTCAATGTTACTAATTGATGCCCTAGGGCAACTAATAAGCACAAATAATCCTGACCGCTTTTCTGAAACGTTCATTTCGCTTTCTGATGGTGAAAATCTAATAGCACCTCAAAAAAACAAGCTTTCTGCAATGCAGGTTTGGAGTGAGTCAAACTGGGTCGAACTCGATAAACACACTGGCTGGGCGGTAGCGGTTGTCGAACCTATAAAAGAATATGTTGCTAACGTACAGAAAACCTATCGAGACAACATGTTAATCATGTTAGGTGTTGTTTTTATTGCGTTATTATCTGTCAGTCGAGTGGCCAGGGGGTTGATGGCCCCATTAAAAGCGTTAGCTACCAGCATAAAACGTTGAATATCGATGATAATAAAAATTTGGCTATGTTCCCTTAAATTGTTGCTATACTGTATATAACATCAGTTGATGAG
>JASDWX010000019.1:6197-6533 GCA_041890515.1 Alteromonadaceae bacterium | reverse complement strand
CATTAATGCCGTGTATTGAAGATCGAATAAAAACAGCTGAGGGTAAAGTTGATTTATTTCCTCAACTTTATCTTGATGATTTACCGCGTTTAAATGCGGTAATAACCCATCCCGCCCGAGACGTAAATTATCCGTTTGACCTGATCGGTAGGCGACTGGTGAAAAGTCATAATACATGGACACAGAATTCTGAACGTTTAGTCAAAGGTAAAAACCCTTGCACTTTAGAAGTCCATCCTGACGATGCACAAATGTTAGGCATCTCGAAAGGTCAGCTTGTAAAGCTCAGTTCAATGGTTGGTGAAGTCGAAATTGAAGTCGTTATTACTGATGATA
>JASDWX010000019.1:0-6187 GCA_041890515.1 Alteromonadaceae bacterium | reverse complement strand
GTTGTGAGCATGCCGCAAGGTTGGGGACATAACCAAAAAGGCACTAATATGTCTGTTGCCGCTAAACAACCAGGTGTTAGTATTAATGATTTAACTGATGCGAATCGTGTCGATACATTAACCGGTAATGCTGCCTTTAATGGTACACCCGTAGCAATTAACGTTGCATAGTAATTCATTTATTTTCACAAACTAAAGTCATCATATAAAGGTAAACAGATGAAGTATTTTTCACCGTTGTTTTTGTTCATTGCTGGTTGGGTCTTATTATTATTCACCGATAGTCTAGCCACGATTAGCTTAACAAATGGTATTTTACAATTGATATTATTTACGTTGGTTGTCTGTTTACCTGCTTGGCGTACAGGGCGAATGTCTTATGTAGATATTGGCTGGCCTTGGGGGTTAACACTTATTGGTGTGCTCACTTGGATTTATGGCGAAGGTGATAGTATTCGTGTCGCTTTAGTGAGTATTGCATACATTTTCGCAGGAAGCCGAATGGGGTTAGGTGCACTAAAAATGTGGAGAATAGGACATTTACAAACTGAATTCCCACGGTATGAATATCAGAAACGTCGTTGGCAAAAAAGTGGCAAAACTAATACCGCTTTAGCAATGCAGGTGGAAGCGATATTACAAGGTTTTGCCAATGCGTCTTTTTTGGCGATGCCGGCTTTCGTTATTGCAATGAATCCAGATGCAACGTTATCAATATTTGAAGTTATCGGTATTATTGTTTGGTTAGGTGCTTTTGTGATGGAAAGTATTGCAGATATGCAAAAATTAGCATTTTTGCGTAAAATGAAAAAGCTTGGCAAGAAAAACACAGTGTGTAATGTCGGTTTATGGAAGTATAGTCGTCATCCCAATTATTTTGCTGAGTGGATGGTATGGAATGGCTTAGTTATAGCAGCTGTTCCATCATGGCTATATTTGTACCAACAAGAATCATTGATTATATGGGCTTTATTAGGTGTAGGGTTATTACTTGCTTCTAGAATGATGTACACCACGTTAGTGTATTATACGGGTGCTGTTCCTTCTGAGTATTATTCGGTGCAGAAACGACCTGAATATAAAGACTATCAACAAACAACAAATATCTTTTTTCCCGGTCCAAATAAATAATAAATCATACATTAATTTTAATGATGTCAACTGTCATGACATCATCTTTATAGGTAATAACATGTTTAATAGTACAGAGAGTTATATTGCATCAGACGAACTTCGCTTAGCGGTTAACGCGGCAATTACCCTAGAAAAACCACTATTGATAAAAGGTGAACCCGGAACGGGTAAAACACAACTTGCTGAAGAGTTAGCAAAGTCTCTTAATTGTAAATTATACCAATGGCACATTAAATCAACAACGAAAGCACAGCAAGGTTTATACGAATATGATGCCGTATCGAGATTACGTGATAGTCAGTTAGGTGATGAACGTGTTCATGATATTTCAAATTATATTGTTAAAGGAAAGCTTTGGCAGGCGTTTGAAGAAGAACAACGTCCAATTTTATTGATTGATGAAATAGACAAAGCAGATATTGAGTTTCCGAACGATTTATTACAAGAACTTGATAAAATGGAGTTCTTTGTTTATGAAACTCAACAAGTCATTAAAGCAAAACAAAGACCGATCATCATTATTACTTCAAACAATGAAAAAGAGCTTCCCGACGCTTTTTTAAGACGTTGTTTCTTTCATTACATCAAGTTTCCAACAAAAGGAGAAATGGAACAAATCATTGATGTTCATCATCCTGATGTGAAAAAAGACTTATTAGCGAAAACATTAGAAGTGTTTTTTGAACTAAGAGATCTTCAAGGTATTAAGAAAAAACCATCAACATCTGAGTTAATTGATTGGTTGAAATTACTGGTTGCAGACGATGTTTCTCAAGATGTATTGATCAATAAAAAGTCGGACATTATACCTTTGTTTGGTGCACTGTTAAAAAATGAACAAGATGTTTCTTTACTCGAAAAACTAGCCTTTATCAGTCGTAGAAACAGGTAAGTAATGTGTTTATAGATTTATTTGTAACCCTTAGAAAATACAAAGTACCTTGCAGTTTACGCGAGTTATTAGATCTTATTGCGCTGTTAAAAAAAGGCGTTGTTTTTGCGAATGTAGAAGCGTTTTATCACCTAGCGAAAATCGTAATGGTAAAAGATGAAATTCATTACGATAAATTCGACAGTGCTTTTGCTGAGTATTTTGAAGGTATTCAAGCAATAGACATCTTCGATAAAATATTACCCGAAGATTGGTTAAGAAAAGAATTTGAAAAACATTTAAGTCAAGAAGAAAAAGACAAGCTAGAGGCGTTAGGTGGTTTAGACCAACTGATGAAAACCTTAAAAGAGCGCCTTGAAGAACAAGAAAAGCGTCATGCAGGTGGTAACAAGTGGGTAGGCACAGGTGGCACATCGCCATTTGGTGCATACGGCTACAACCCAGAGGGTATCAGAGTAGGGCAAGAAAAAAACCGTAATAATAGTGCCGTAAAAGTATGGGATAAACGAGAGTTTAGAAATTTCGATCAAGACAGAGAGCTAGGTACGCGAAATATAAAATTAGCCCTTAAAAAACTCAGAAAGTTTGCACGTACCGGCGCGAGTGAAAAGCTTGATATTAATACGACAATAAGTTCTACCGCTAAAAACGGTGGTTTACTTGATGTGCATATGGAGCCTGAGCGACATAATGCGGTAAAAGTATTGATGTTTTTTGATATTGGCGGTTCTATGGACGAATATATTCACACTTGTGAAGAGTTATTTTCTGCCGCACATACCGAATTTAAACATCTAGAATTTTTCTATTTTCATAACTGTGTCTACGAAAAACTATGGAAAGACAATAGTCGTCGACGCACTAACACGGTTGATTTAGAAGAAATAATTAGAACCTTTGGCTCTGATTATAAAGTTATTTTTGTGGGTGATGCCACCATGGGACCTTATGAAATAACCGCAGCCGGTGGCAGTGTTGAGCACTGGAATGAAAAACCAGGTATCGATTATATGCACCGAATTCTTGGGCATTTTAATAAGGTCGCATGGCTAAACCCACAGCCAGAAACATATTGGGAATATCATCATTCTATTAATGTTATTAAGCGTTTAATTGACGATAGAATGTTCCCTTTAACGGTTGATGGTATTGGGCGAGCAATAAAGGAAATAAGCTAAATAGCTTAAAGTTTAATAATAAATAACAAAGGACTAAATAATGCAATTCTTACGCACTGATGACAGTCGTTTTGAAAATCTGCCAGACTATTCATTCACACCCAATTACCTAATGGTTGATGACGATGAAGGTGGAGAGCTACGTGTGCATTATTTGGATGAAGGGCCTAAAGATGCCAGTCCATTATTATTAATGCATGGAGAGCCATCATGGAGTTATTTATACCGTAAAATAATCGCTATTTTGGTTAATGCTGGTTATAGAGTGATAGCGCCTGATTTAATAGGCTTTGGCCGTTCGGACAAACCTTCGTTACGTTCTGATTATACTTATCAGCGACATGTCGATTGGATGCATTCTGTACTTAACCAACTTGAATTAAGCGATATCACGCTATTTTGTCAAGATTGGGGTGGGTTAATCGGTTTACGTTTAGCTACAGAGCAAAGTGACCGTTTTTCTAGAATTTTAGCGGCTAATACAGGACTACCTACTGGTGAAGATTCTCCATCGGAATCATTTAAACAGTGGCAAACTTTTTCGCAAGAAGTACCGATATTTCCAGCAGGTGCCATTATAAATGGTGGTGCTACATCAGATTTATCCCCTGAGGTTATTGCCGCGTATAATGCACCGTATCCTGAAGAGAAATACAAAGAGGGCGCTAGACAATTTCCTCTATTAGTACCAACGACTTGTGATGATCCTGAATCAAAAAATAATATGGCAGCATGGCAAGTTTTGTGTCAGTGGCAAAAACCTTTTTTAACGGCTTTTAGTGATAAAGATCCTATTACATCAGGCGGTGATAAAATTTTTCAAAAACTCATTCCTGGTACAAAAGGCCAGCAACATACGACTATCGTTAATGGAGGACACTTTTTACAGGAAGATCAAAGTGAAAAATTGACGGAGGTATTACTAAAGTTTATCTCAGATAACCCAAACAATGATCATGTGTGAATGGGCTGAAATTATATTTAGTTATTAAATTATTCCTTATATTTATATTAAAAAAGAGGTTGCTAAAAAATACGTTTATAGCAACCTATCTTAATACAGCTACTTACCAATCTTTTATTATCTGCGTTATTATTGCCGCTGTTTCTTCCGGTTGTTCGAGTGGAAACATATGACCACCATTGGCTATTTTAGTGAGTTTTATATTATTCATTTTAGCAAATCGATTAAAATAATTTACCGGTAACACTTCTGTTTTTTCTCCATAAACTAATGCAGAAGGCACTTTAAGTTTGTTTTTATAAGTCTTTAAATTACAAGGTATGTGTCTAAATATATCGGCTTCAACATCCGGTGAGAACATTAACTCAAATCTTTTATTCTTTAACATGACTGCGCTGTCTACATAATCTTGCAAGCATCGAGGGTCAAAGTGTTGAAATAATTTTTTATTAGCAAAGTTGTTAAATAATTGGGTGTCTGACGGCCAATGTTGCTGCCTATTTTTTGCTCTTCCTGCAGGAGAAAGTTGATCAATCCACGGGGTCTTTTTAGCAATATTGGCTAACCAAGCCAATGGTCCAGAAAACACAGGAGCATCTAACATCACGACGCCACGAAATAGTTCAGGGTGTTGGCAAGCCGCCATAAAAGAAATAACACCACCGAAAGAGTGGCCGATGCATATTACTTTTTGATCTTGTTTTTTGACAAAATTGACAAGTTCATTAACTAAAAACTGCCAATTGTTATGAATAGGATAATTGTGATCATGACCATATTGTTCGAGTGCAATGGTGGAATAATCGTTAGAAAATAATGACAGAAAAGTACGGTAACTTCCCGCAGGAAAGCCATTTGCATGGACAAAATTAATAACAGGTTTTGACATGTAAGTTTTATGTGCCTAATAATTAGTTATTTGAAATTATAGCCTTTTAGTTTATCGCTAAAAGGCTAGTGATTGTGTGTTTTACGTTAATGAAGGCTTATTACAATGATTAAGTCTTCATTAACAGGGAAAAGGTTAGAGGTAACGATCTAAAAAGTTGACAACACTCGTGTCAGCTTTCTCATTATCGAGTTGCCATAATCGAGTGTGCTCACCATTTTCAGCTTTCCAGAATTTTTTAGGCGCTTTAGCTGCATCAAACAAAAGTTGCCCATGCTGAAAGTCTACCGTTTTATCAGCAGTGCCATGCATGATGTAGACAGGTCTTGGCGATATCTGTGCGATGTATGTTATTGGATTTATTTCATCAATGTCTAAGTCGCCTCGCCATGCAAAGAATTTCGCCACCATTGGCATTAATGGATAACGAGGTAAACCATAAAGGACTTGTGCTTGTTCGGCTAATACGTCCATTGAGTTTGCATAGCTACCACTAAATATACCCGCTTTTATGCGAGGATCTTTTGCCATAACGATCATACTGGTAGCGGCACCCATTGAAAAACCCATGACTCCAATGGATGGGATGTTTTTTTCATTTGTTAAATAATCTACAGCAGCGATAACATCTTTTTTCTCGTGAAAACTCATTGTCGAAATAATATCTGGGTGTTGACGAGGATGCCGCATATCTATTGCGAGTAAATTATAACCTGCAGCAACAATCGCTTTAGCATAACGCATACCCTCGGTACGATTTGCTGTTCTCCCGTGAACAAGTAAAACCGCTTTATCGGTGTTTTTATCCTTCGCTGGCATATACCAAGCGGGTAATGTTAAACCGTCGCTGGTTTTAAATGTCACGTCTTCAAAAGTAAGGCCTTGTTCACTTGGCTCTCCACAAAAGATAAAACGCTCTACCTTACATTCATTAATAGGGAGCATTAATATTTGTGTAGAAAAATACCATGCACTACTAAAGTAAATACCAGCAAGCAAAAAGAGGAAGAACAACGTGAATTTTTTTATCATAACTTAACTGCCTAATTGATTGTAATGACTTGGTTGAGTTAGCATAACGTTAATATATTTATAAGATACTAGCATTATCTATCTTACTTAGATCAACA
>JASDWX010000018.1:29735-30160 GCA_041890515.1 Alteromonadaceae bacterium | reverse complement strand
GCGAGATGTGTATAAGAGACAGTGGTAAGAGAGTCTAAGTCTTCTGCACCATTATATGTACGTAATTCGTACACTTCAGTACTCATGTGTCGACTACCTGAGTCACGCTCTTGAAATGAGCCAAATAATGAAACACCAAAAGTTGAGTCTTCATTTACCCAAGTTGTTACACCACTTATTTCAGGTGTGATACCGTCACCACTTTCATCTTTAACGCCTTTAACGCCAATAGATGCTGAATTTTCGCTTTGTTCAAGTGGTTTAACTGTATTGATGTTGATTGTTGCACCAATACCACCAGAAGAACCCGCAGCACGTCCTGTTTTATAGACTTCGATTCCACTTACGCCTTCAGAGGCAAGATTTGAGAAATCAAATGAGCGACTCGTACCTGCCGCGCCTTTATCTTGTGGGTTACCCGTAAT
>JASDWX010000018.1:0-29725 GCA_041890515.1 Alteromonadaceae bacterium | reverse complement strand
CCCCGTAATAGTGCCAACGTTTGCTGCTGGCATTTGACGACCATTTAAAGTCACTAAATTAAAGTTACCACCAAAGCCACGTACGGTGACTTCTGAACCTTCACCGTTAACTCGGTTAATTGACACACCCGTAATACGTTGCAAAGATTCTGCGAGATTGGTATCAGGAAATTGCCCCATATCCACAGCAGAAATAGCATCAACAACACCCGATGATTGACGCTTAACATTCATTGATTGAGATAAACTGCCTCGCATACCGGTGACTTGAATAATTTCAACTTTTTCTTCTTCTTTCTTAGTTTCTTCTGCTAACACTGGCACCATCACTGAAGTGCCAAGCATTACACTGATGGTTTTGGCGAGTAATGATTTATTAAAGGTTTTATTATTTTTGTTCATCATGTTTATGTTGCCTATTATAGTTTTTTATTATGAAGGTGAAGTGCATACGATACTGCTTTTACATTCGTCTATAGCTAAACCTTTCTGCTTTCTTGTTATACTTTGTTTCTTATTCCCCCTGGTTTTCTTGAACCCCAGATTTCCTTTTCCTATGTATACAGACGAATGAAATTTATTTTTCCGCTAGTCAATTTGTAATTTAGAATTGACTTCCAATCAAATAAATATAGATACGCTTAAAAATCAACACACTTTGTACAATAAATTTAAATGTATAAATATTCATAAAAAGTGATTATTTACTATAAAGATGTTTTTCAAGGAAGTGTTAAGAGTAAATCGGTTTTTTATACAACAAAATCGGCGTTGTAATTTTTTCACTGAGACCATACACTGTTATTTGTTCAGGTATTCAATCGCGAGTAAAACAATGTTTACGTATGGAAGGTGGAGAAGATGACTATGTCGACAGCTTGTGTAGATAGGTTTGTTAATCAGTTTAGTGTAAAACAAATTATTGAAATGTTTGACCTGATGCCTGATGTGCTTTTTTGGGTAAAGGATGAAAAAAATTGTTTTGTTTATGCAAATCAATTCTTTTTGGAGCATATTGGCGTAACGTCACTTGTTCAAATTATCGGGTTAAGTGATTTTGATTTTTCTCCTGCTCATCTTGCTAAACAGTTTAGTGTCGATGATCAGAAAGTGATGCACGGCGAAGTTGTTAATAACCGCTTAGAAATGAATAATACTACATCAGGTGATATCGCTTGGTTTACTACATCAAAACGGCCTTTACTTGATGAGCAGGGAAAACCTATTGGCTCTTATGGTATTTCACGACACCTAAAAAAAACATCACTAGCACTGTCTGGAATGGATGCCTTAAAGGCACCTGTTGCTTATGTGCGTAAAAACTATATGAAAAATATTTGTTTGAAAGAACTTGCCGATATCACCCATTTGTCTATAAGTGCATTAGAGCGACGGTTTAAAAAATATTTACGTCAAACACCTAAACAGTTTATCAATGAAGTACGCTTAGAAAATGCGCGACGCTTACTCATAGAAACCAATATTGCTATTGCCACTATTGCTAATGATACGGGCTTTGCTGATCACAGTTATTTTAGTCGTCAATTTCAAAAGTTATTCGATCAAAGTCCTTCTGCATTTAGACAAGAGCATTGTTCAAATAATACTTAGATAAAATCTCTCGGATCAATTAATTTGTCCGATCGGTATTACCATTCAAAATGGAAAACCTTGCACGTTAAGTTTTGTGGTGTAAATACCTGCTTTTAAACAAGGTGTATTACCACATAAACGGCGTTTATCACCCTCCATTGGCGCTGTTAGTGAAGTTACAAATAACGTTTTTCCATCATTGCCACCAAAAGCTATATTTGTGACAATGTGAATTCCTTCTACTGGTAATTCGCCAACTTCTTTGTATTTTTTATTTAGTACAACTACAACTTGACCATCTTTTCTTTCTGGCATCTTACGGGTAGTAGTAACATATATATTACCGCTACAGTCTTTACCTAGTCCGTCAATGGGAGTATCTAGGAGTTGTTCAGGGTTAGAGACTTCTCCCAATTTTAAATCAAAAGCCCATAAACCTTGCAAGCCACCAACAATAAGTTGCTGTTGGTCAAGTGATAATATAATACCGTTAGGCTTGTCACCCAATGCAGGCAAAAGTTCCGTAACCTTTGTAGCATTTACTTTTTTGTTAACGTCAACATGGTAAATTCGTTGTCCTGATTCAATTGAACCCGGTTGACCACCGCCTTGAGTATCCACAACGTTAATATTTGATGGCGTATTCCAGTTTGGATCAGTGAAATATACGTTATTATCATAAGTAATGGTTAAGTCATTAGGAGAATTAAAGCGTTTGCTTTGAAAAGCGCTGACAATAGGTGTTACTTGTTTAGTTTTCCAGTTTATAGAGGAAAGAGAGCCATCTAGTTGACGTGTAGCCACTAAATCACCTTGATTATCTAAAGCCAAACCATTGGAGCCTGCAGCGGAGTCTTTCATCCAAATTTGTGGTTGATTACCTGGAGACCATCGCCAAATAGTGGTTTGGTTACTTAATATAAAACCATTTTTATCTGGCTGATGTGATCCCATATTTGAATAATACAATGCGCCGTCATGCCAAACAGGGCCTTCAATATTATTATACCCTTGATACATTAATGGGATGTTTTTCGCGCGTGTCAGTTTTACATTGCTTAAGTTCAGTTGTAGATTTTCAGAGCCCTTTGGGCAATATAATGCATTGGTGTTAGCAATGGCTTTTAATGTATTCGTCGAGGTAATGTTATTACTTTTTTTCACTTGAATTTTAGTGTCGGTGGCGGTGGCGGTGGCGGTGGCGGTGGTATTCTTACAGGAAACAACTAATAAACTACTACAAATAATAGCAATAAATGTGAGTTTTTTAGATTTACTTTGTTTACAAATCATAATGCACCTCAGTTAAGTTTGTAATAACTGTTAAGTGTTATTACTTAGTATTGTTCGTCATATCTTCAGTATTATGCTGTTATCTTAAATTGGAGTTGTTAACGTGTTGTCTTACGCATGAACAGCTCAAACCCTGTATCAATATAGTTTGGCTGGTTTTGGGGTGTTTTTGCTAGGTTATTTAAACGTTCGAGTATAACCCCCATAGCACGGCTCCCCATTTCGTATCGGTTCACGTTGACACTTGATAATGCGGGTTCGGCGTATGCTGCCATTTCAATATCATTAAATCCGCATATACCGAACTTATTTGGTACATGAAGATGCATTTTTTTACATTCATGTAATGCTCCTAAGGCTAAATCGTCGTTACAACAAAAGATTGCATCGCAGTCACCTTCTGTAACAGCCATTAACTTCCTAAATAACGTAGCCCCCATGGCAACTGAAGAAGGTTTAGGATTAGTGATAAATCGCTTTGGCTCAAGGCAATCAGCGGCAGAAAGTACAGACTCGAAACCTGCAAGTCGAGCACAGGTTCTTGGATCCATTCTGGCGCCAAGAAAACCAATTTTACGGTATGATTTATCTAACAATGACTGAGCAACAGCGGCACCTGCTTCAAAGTGAGAAAAACCAACATTGATATCTATGGGGAATAAGACTTTATCCATGATTTGCACCACAGGTATACCTGAAGCTTTTAACATGGCCTTGGTTGCCTCTGTTTGTTCTCCACCAGTAACAATTAAACCTTCAGGAGATTGTCCAAGCAAAGTTCGAATGGCTCGTTCTTCTTCTTCCACTGAATAATGGGTATTGGCTAATAACACTTGATAATTAGCCGGGCCAGCTATGTCGTATATGCCACTTAATACGTCGTTAAATACCACATTAGACAATGAAGGGATTAGCACACCAATTAATTTTGAACGTGATGAAGCTAAAACACTCGCAGAACGGTTAGGTATGTAACCAAGTTCACTGATTGCTGCTTCTACTTTTTTACGCACATTTTCACGAACTCCAGCATAGTTATTGACTACCCTGGAAACTGTAATAGCACTCACTTCAGCTTTTTTAGCAACGTCTTTCAACGTTAATCGACGACCACTTTGGGAACTCTTCATTTTTTTAGTATTTTTACTAAACGTTTTGCTCGACATTAAACACCTTAAACAAACCTTATTTTAAAACGAATTTACTACATACAAAAATGATGTTAATTACATACAATATTTTTGGTGGTTGGTACTAAAAGATTAAACTTAACACCAGCACAATTAAAAAGGCGATGCTTCCCAAAAGCGTTTCCATAACAGTCCATGTTTTTAACGTCGTTTTTTCGTCCATACCGAGTAAGCGGCTAACCAGCCAAAATCCGGAATCGTTAAAATGGGACAAAACGGTTGCACCACCAGCTATTGCGATAACAATGAAGCAAAGATCTAGAGCAGACAGACCGACAGTCGAGGCCACCATAGGCGAGATGAGTGCAGCAGTGGTCGTAAGCGCTACAGTGGCAGAACCTTGAGCAACTCTTAAGCAGGTAGAAATAACAAACGCAGCTACAATAACTGGCAAGCCTGTATCGTTAAGTAAGCTGGCCAGAGCATCCCCAATCCCACTAGATCGTAATACCCCACCATACATTCCTCCGGCACCAGTAATTAATATAACGCCACAAATAGGTGCAAGTGATTCATTACATAGCTTCTCTAATTCTTTCATTCCATAGTCTTTTGCAAAAACAAAAAAACAAACTAACAATGTTATAAGTAAAGCGATGGGCGTTTTTCCGATCATTCTTAAAAAGTTAGTGAGTGGATTTGAGCCATCGATTATGCCAATGGCAGTTAATGTGTTTAGGCCAGTATCTAGAAAAATTAGCAACATGGGCAACAGAAGTAATGATATAACTGTGCCAAATTTGGGAGGGGTGACGGGTTGTGAATTCAAATGAGTGTTATAAAGTAAACTCGACAGGGGAATATTAAACTTTTTACCAGAATATACACCAAATAAATAGGAGCCTATATACCATGTTGGCGCTGCAACCAGTAAACCCACCAAGAGCAGAAGACCAATGTCCGCGCCAAGAAAACCTGCGGCGGCAACCGGACCAGGGTGAGGTGGTACAAAAGCGTGCATTACCGCAAATGCGCCCGCTGTTGGTAATGCATAAATGAGTAAAGCGCCACTGAATCGTTTAGCTACACTGAAAACTATAGGCATCATAACAATTAAACCCGCATCAAAAAAAATCGGGAAACCAAATATCAATGAAGCAACGCCTAGGGCGAATGGGGCTTTTTTTGCACCAAATGTACCTATTAATCTATCTGCTAATACTTGAGCACCGCCGGAGACTTCTAAAATTTTACCTATCATGGCACCAAGACCAACCAATAAAGCAACAGAGGCAAGCGTACTACCAAAGCCACTCGTTAATGTTGGTACCACTTCTTCACTAGGTATACCGGTAATAACTGCGGTACAAAAACTGACCAAAACCAGCGCGACAAATTCGTGAACTCGACATTTTATGATTAATAATAGGAGTGCAACAATAGATAGTGCGGCAATACAGAGTAAAAATAATGGGCTGGTGGTGTGTATAATATCTTGCATAAATTCCTTATAGACACATTTTAAAAAATCACAATTGCTGTTTATATAAATTAATCTTTTTATTGCTAATGTTAATTACCACCTTTTTACTGGTAATTGTTTGCGCAACCATTTAAACCAGGTGCTGATAATGTTATTTAATAACGAGACTGAATTTCAACAACTGCCTTTATTGGTAGTAGTTATGGGTGTGTCGGGATGTGGAAAATCAACCCTTGCCCAAGAAATAGCTAACTATTTAGCTATAGCTTTTTTAGATGCTGATTCTTTTCATAGTAAAGAGGCGATTAAAAAAATGTCGCAGGGGATCCCTTTAACTGATGAACAAAGAGCGCCTTGGATTGCTCGAATTTGCAAGAAACTCAGAGACTTAGAAGTACAAAATAAATGCTGTGTATTGGCCTATTCCGGACTAAAACAGCAACACAGGCGATTAATATTCGGTTCGTATCGCCGTACCGTGGGAGTTTTTCTTGATACTGATCCTGTATTAATCGCACAGCGTTTGGGTAAAAGAGGTGGGCACTTTATGTCACCACAATTATTGAGTAGTCAACTTGCGTCTCTGGAAGCAATTAACGAAGGGGCTATTGAAAATATTGAATTATTGACATTAAGTGCGGAAGAGTCCGTTACTAACTTATTACTAAAGTCTATTGAATTTATTACTCATTAGCAAATATTAGGTATAAATAACGTCCTTAATAATTGTCGATAATGATGTAGACACTATTCTAAAAATTTCATCAAAAAAGCCCTTTTTCATTCCTACAAAAGTATTGGTTAAATGATAAGTACGAGTACTCATCAGATGATTAAATCTATAGTTGTTGATAATAATGGCATTTACCGGTCGATGATTTTCGAATTATAATAATTAAAAAAATTGTGACGAGCTTCTATGCTTTTAAAAAAACCAACAAGCGATTATTAGCAGGCATTGCATAGTCATCAATTAACTTTAGACCCGCTGAGTTAGCCAATAATAAAATAGCTTCAATATCTCTAATACCACTGTTTATGTCTCTTTCTTTTAGCCAGAGATCAAAGTCAGCGTTACTTTCGCTGCTGAATTTCCCTTGATAATTAAAGGGGCCATAAATACAGACGCTCGCTTCTGATGTTAAGTTTTGCTGAAGACCTTCGAAAAAATTAACCACTAATGACCAACTTATGATGTGCAGTGTATTAGCGGTATATAGCCCATCAACCTGAGGGATATCTTTTGGTATCGGCCAAGATCTATTTAAATCAATAACAATAGGTTTTATTACATTATCACTGCCTGCTTCATCTAACCAAAAATTAATACCTTGATGGTTTATCAATAAATCACTGGTTTGCCACATTAAGTGAGGTAATTGCTGGCCAAAGAAAACAGCATGCTGTCCTGTGCCTGAGCCAATTTCTAATACATGTTTATTTTCTGAAAATACGGTTGTCAAAATATCTAAAATGGGTCGTTTATTATTTTCACATGCTTGGGAAAAAGGTTTATTCATCAGATATTTTATCTTAATTAGTCTGTTTGTTTGAAAGGCAAGAACTGCTGACAATTCTGCTGATACGTTAGCATATGTTTTTGCTCTTGCTGGCAAAAATCTTTAATCGCACCTCTAAACGCTTGATGTTTAATCCAATGGTAAGAGTACGTTAATATAGGTTCAAAACCCCTTTGAATTTTGTGTTCCCCCTGAGTACCAGGATTAAAGCTTGTTAGCTTATTTTGAATACAAAACTCGATACCGCGATAATAACAAAGTTCAAAATGTAAATTATTGTATTGTTTAGTACAGCCCCAGTAACGGCCATATAGTTGAGTATCGTTATAAAAAAAGAGCGCACAAGCAATATCTTCTCGCTCATCACTAGCAATGATCAATAAAATATTATTTGCCATACTTGATAATATTTCCACAAAAAACGCATAACTCAAGTGCGGTTGATGTCCCCTTTTTAAGTAAGTCAGTTGGTAAGTTAAATAAAAGAACTTAAGGTCTTTTTCTGAAATTTCATCATTGGTTAACTGACGAATATTAATACCTTGCTGAGTGATCGACACCCTTTCTTTACGTGTGTTTTTTCTTTTACGTGAAGTAAATGTACCCATAAAGTCATTAAATGTTTCATAATTACGATTAAACCAGTGAAATTGTACAGTATTTCGTTGATAAACATCTTCAGGTAAATCGGCCTTAATGTCATGGCAATACAGAATATGCCAACTGTTAATGTTTTCTTGTTCACAATGTTCGATTAAGGGTTCAAATAACTCGAGTAATTGTACTTGTGAAGAAAGTAATTTATCACTACTAACCGGTGTAAAAGGAATAGTAGCAACGAGTTTAGGGTAATACTCTACGTCATGACGCTTAAAAGCATCTGCCCAATCCCAATCAAAAACATATTCACCCCAGGAATGACTTTTCAAATACATCGGCATGACGGCTGTTACTTCATTTTGAAGTGTTGCTACTAAATGGTGGGGTTGCCAACCTTGTTTTACACTGGCAGATTCACTTTTTTCAAGCGCATCAAAAAAATCATAACAAAGAAAAGGACAAGTTGAGTGGTTTAAATTCTGCCAGTCACTTTCATTTATGCTTTCGATATCGTTGATAAAATTAATTTGCATGTTGGGATTCAATAGAAGATTTCTCAGTGGCTCATAGCTATATTTATATTTATATTTATATTTATATTTATATTTATATTTATATTTATATTATTAATTGATGTTTGTATGTTGATGTTTGTAAAGTATTACAACATATCATTTTGTGCTTACTGATACGAAAACTCAATATTTTTCCTTCGCTATTTTATAAAGGTAAATGGGTGATTTATAAAAATCATTGAGCTTTATCACCTTAAATGGCTTACTCGATGGTAAAGCAAAGTTATTGCTTATTATAAACGTTATTTCAGGTTGCTTTAACAGTAATTGATTCTGTATCTTACTCATCGCTTTAGGATACAAATAGCAAATGAGCACTGATGCAGAGGGTAACTGAGCTTTGAAGAAGTCTTGTCTATATAATGTGAGGTTGTTTAACTTTAATATTTTTTTTAGTATGACTGAGGTCAGCCAAGGTAATATAGACAATTCATAACCAACTATTTGTCTATGGGGATTTCTTTTTGCTGCACGTATAACAAAATCCCCCCAGCCACTACCTAAATCAATTAACGGTCCAGCCCCCGTTTCACCCGCTAACTTCATCATCGCGTCATAGGCTTTACTTGAACTAGGCATGGGTGATATACCCAGTTTCACGCTACTGTATATAAGCGACAAGGTAATAAATACGATAGTGATTAATAATAGTATATCAAATATCATCAAATAATAATGCTCAAAAAGATTGCTCCACTTTATTAAAAAAAAGATAAACGCGACACTTTTAGCGAATATATATCAGGTAAAAATCATTACTACATAGAGTTATATTTACATTACTGGTGGTTGAAAACTTAGTTAACGATCAATTTCAAGGGCTTTTAAATCATCAATAAGTTCGTCTACTTTATGATTGAATCGTTTACGTTGTTTATCCGTTAAATTGTTCATAACGTAGTGAAATATTGTTACTGAAATTTCACTATTATTTGCAGATAATATGACGTGTTCATCAGATTTTAATGACTCAGGATCAGAGATAAGTGCTGTAAACATAACTTCATATTGCTGTTTATTTATGTTCATTGCTAAAACTTGCTTAAAGTCTGAATGCCATTTAATGCGGTAATCCATTCTATGTGCAAAGGTTGATGAAGAACCTTGTATAAAATTACACACTTCAGCTTTCTGTGTTTTGGTTAACTTCCCCACCCACTTTCTGAACTGCTGTTGCCTCTCTTTGCATTCTGCTTGGTACCATTGGGCTTTGGACAGTTCGTCACGGTCTTCGATACGTTCCTTGTTAATACTATCTATTTCATCAATAACTTGCTGTCTTTGACTTTTACTCAATGTATGGGTTAATGATATAAGCTGAGGTTTTGCTTTCTCTCTCACCACAATCCAATGATTTTTAACACGCACTAAATGAGCATTAAGCGCATTCTTGGAGATCCCATCATTAACTTGTTTTTTCAATACTATCAGTTGCAAGTAGTATTCTCTTAGCTGTGTTTGCCTGTGCCAAGAATGAAGTTCATCAAATGCAGTATCAAAAATCTGTTGCTGTTCTTGGTTTAATTTAACGTAATCATCTAGGTACCAATTACTCCACCAATCTAAATTATTATAGATAAAACCAAAGCTACAGGCTGAAAGCAAAAAAGCAGTAAGCATCACCAATAATCCATTTTTAATATTGCGCTGCATATAGACCATTTACTCTTTTATTCACTATTGTAAGAATGACTGAACTGATATTTTATAAACCTGACACCCTAAATATTATTTTCTAATCCCTTTACCAATTAACCAAATCATGTCATTTTTATAACGAATACAATAGCGTTTTATATCTTCCATAATTAAGTAATTTATCGGCACTAAAAATAGTGTAATAATCGTAGCAAACAAAATACCAAAACCAAGACTTACCGCCATTGGAATTAAAAACTGTGCTTGGGTACTTTTTTCAAATAATAGTGGCATTAAACCAACGAACGTTGTTAACGATGTCAGTAATACTGGCCTAAAACGCCTGCCTCCTGCAGCATAAACCGCGTTAAATACCGAAATACCCTCTGCACGTTTTCGATTAATATAATCGACGAGAACAAGTGAGTCGTTAACCACAACACCAGATAACGCTAAGACCCCCATCAAACTTAATAATGTTAGGTTCATTCCCATTATCCAATGACCTATTACCGCCCCCACCATACCAAATGGAATAACCAGCATCACGACTAAAGGCTGAGAATAACTTTTAAATGGGATAGCCAGCAAAATATATATCACCATTAACAAACCATACATGCCAAATTTTAACTCTTGAGAAGACTCTTTCTGATCTCTGGCTTCCCCTGCCATTTCATAGCTTGTGCCAGGGAAACTGCTTATAGATTGTTGTAAAAACTTTTCTAGCTCATCTTGTACAGCAGATAAATCACCTTGTTCTTTATCAAAATCAGCCGTTACTGAAAGTGTACGTTGGCGATCAATGCGTAAAATAGTTGAAGGACTTAACCCTGGCACAATGTTGGCAATTTGCCATAAAGGGACCTCTTGGCGCGGCCCAACTCTTATCATCATCTGTTCGAGAGTTTCAATAGATTGTCTAGCTGCAATAGGGTATCTCACCATGACACGCACTTCTTCTCGACCACGTTGAATGCGCTGAACTTCAAAACCATAGACTGCTTGACGAACTTGTCTAGCAACCATATTCAAATCAAGGCCAAGCAATGTTGCCTCTGGCTTAAGCTTTAATTGTAATTCTTCTTTTCCATCAGACATTGAGTCTTCAACATCCGAAACTGCGGAGAACTCAGTTAATTTACCTTTGAACTTTTCACCTAACTCAGCTAAATCATCTGCGTTCTTACCGCGTAATTCGATGTTTATTGCTGGACGACTCCAGCCAATTTCAGCTCTATAATTTAATTGCTCTGCACCCGCGACTTGACCTACCATCTTACGCCATTCAGCAACAAGCTGTTGGGTACCAATTTCTAAACTTCTATCTTCCGGCGGAATTGTTTCCATACGTACACGACCTGTACTTGAATTACGTCCACCACTGATAGAATATATATTCTTAATGATCGACTCTCCCAATTCAGGATCAATATATTTGGCTTGTAATAATTGAGCTTGTTCAGTCATGTGTTTAACAATGCGATCAGTGCTTTCAAAAGCAGTGCCTGTTGGCATAGTCAAGGTGGCAGTCGCGACTTCACTTTGCACACGAGGGAAAAATACAAATTTTGTTTGTCCACTAGCAAGTGCACCGATGACAATAAATAATGACGACAACATGATAGCAAGCGTCGCATAACGCCAGCGCAAGGCTAATGCTAGTGTAGGCTGATATACTTTGACGATAAATATTTCCAAAGAATTTGATATTGCCATTTGTATGCGTGTTAATCGTGATATAGCGCCAGTGCGTGGTTTTATATGTTTAAGGTGCGCAGGTAAGACTAATTTTGACTCAATCAATGAGAAGAGTAAAACTGGCACAATGACATAAGGAATACTTTGATACCAACTGCCCCTTCCTTCTAATAGAGCAAGGGGTATAAACGCAGCAACCGTAGTTAAAATACCAAAAGTAACTGGTACCGCTACTTCTTGCGTACCTTTAATGGCAGCGGTAAGCGGGTCAGTGCCTCGTTGCATATGCTCATAGACATTTTCACCGGTAACAATGGCATCATCAACAACAATACCTAACACCAAAATAAAAGCGAACAGACTCATTAAATTCAGGGATATTCCAAATATCGGCATTAATATAAACGCGCCCATAAATGACATAGGAATGCCAATACATACCCAAAAAGCAACAGCAGGTCTTAAAAATAAGGCTAAGAGTAAAATAACCAATAGCGCACCTTGCCATGCACTTCGGGTTAGCGTTGCCAATCGTGCTTTTATCGACTTACTTCGATCGCGCCAGTAAGTCATGGTTAATCCTTCGGGTAACGCACTTTGTTTACGTTCAATGTAATTTTTAACCGCGTCTGTTACTTCAATAATGCTTTGGTCACCCACACGAAATATTTCGACTTCTATCGCAGGTATCCCGTTAAACCTTGTTATTAAGGGTGTTTCTTCAAATTCATCCCGTAAAACAGCAATATCACCTAAGCGTATTAATGTGCCATCTTTATCGGTTAAAATGGGCAGCTGACTGAAATCACTCGCTCTATAAGCTTGGCCTATACTGCGAATAAAAATATCTCCCCCTTCTGTTTTTAAATTACCTGCAGATACGTCCGTAGAGTTACGTCGTAATGTATTTGCTACTTGTTCTAATGTGAGATCATATTTCCTTAAAGACCATTCAGGTATTTCAATGGAAATTTCAAAACGTAGTGAATTGTCTACGCTTACTTGAGACACTTCAGGTAACGAGGATATTTCATCTCGAACATCTTCTGCAAAACGACGCAAGGTTAAGCTGTCATAATCACCATACATCACAACACCTATCGCATCACGTTTTCGCTGTGGCAAAATAACTAAAGGACGTTCTGCTTCGACAGGGAAATTATTGATAGCATCAACACGTGTTTTTATTTCATCAAGCATTTCTCTTACATCAAAACCATCTTCAACTTCTACGGTGACAGTTGATCTGCCTTCGTTAGAACGTGATGTCATTACGCGAATGCCCGCGATATCTTGGATTGCTTCTTCAATCTTTATTGTTAAGCCTTCTTCCACTTCTTGTGGCGAAGCACCCGGCAATATGGTACTAACCTGCACGGTATTAATTTCAAATTCAGGGAACAAATCAACAGGGATTTTATTTGATAAACTATAAAGTCCAGCGACAACAATGATCAACATTAAAAGATTAGCAGCAACATCGTTACGAGCAAACCAAGCGATTAAACCATGCATAATTAACTCCTATTTTATCGTCGATGTGGATGAGTTGACCGACATTTGATTGACCACAGGTAAAGTATCTTCGTTGTCATTCAATGACTTCACACGAGTACCAGATGCTAAATTAGCCGTTGGCGTTAAAATAAGTTGGTCCGTAGAATTAATTACACCTCCATAATTTATAACGCCACTGACGCCTGATGAAGCAGAAATTACCACAGACTTTGCATCTGTCCACAAAGGTTTGATCAATCGTTTTTGTAATAGGCCTTTTTCAGCCACTGCGATCATATTGCTCTGACTTACTGCACGTCTTGGTATCGCATAAACGTCCATTAATTGAGTGCCTTCAATCTTCGCTCTTAAAAACTGTCCAACTCGCAATGCTGGCAAATGTTGTGAACTGACAAAAGGATTGTCGAGTTTAGCTACCACATAAAGCATACGCGTAGATGAATCAAAAGCACCTTCGTTACGGACTAGTTTTCCTTCCCAAGTGTAGGTTTTACCCCCTAACTCGCCCTCGAAAAATACAACAGGTAGGTGATTTTGGTTATTTTGAGGGGTATTTCCCGGTGCGTGATATTCGTCGGATAACTGAATATGTGCTAAATCTTGTGCTTTCACCGGCAGTCTTACTTCAATAAAATCGGTTGAATATATTTCTGCAATGGCTTGTGATGGATTAACCACCTGCCCTAAATCCACCATTTGTTTTAAAATTTTACCATCAAATGGTGCTTTTACTTGTGTCCTTTCAAGATTAAGTTCTGCTTTAGCTTGTCGAGCTTTTGATGCGTCATAAGAAGCCAACGCAGCAGCTACTTGTGGTTTTCTAAGTGCTAAGTCTCGTCCAGCCTCGCTACCAGGTTTAACATTCCAATCACGTTCTGCAACATCCGCTTGCGCCAATTCTTCTTTATATTTGACCCAAGCATCTGCAACGGTTGACTTAGCAACATCTACTTCTATTTGGTAATCGCGTGGGTCGATATAAAGTAAAATATCTCCCGCTTTGAACGATGAACCTGCACGAATATTATTAGCTACTTCAATAACACGCCCACTCACTTCAGACACTAACTGCGTTTGGGTTAATGGCTCAGCTGTTCCATAAGACTCAATCCAAACGGGATAATTAGACACTTTTAATTGCGCAGTTTCTACGGCTATTGAAGCAGGTGGCCCACCACCCCATTTTCGAACACTAGGTTTACTGGCGAACATCGCAGCAATAATTGAAAAAGCTATAATAAATATGACAATAGTGACAATCAAATGTACACCCCAAATAACAGGTTTATTAGTCACTTCAAAGGCTTTCACCGTCTCTTTTGGTGAATTATTTTCGGTCATTTAACACTCACTTAAGTTATATCTGTAGGGTACTTGTTGGTAAATAGCGGCATCAATCGATGCGACTAATAAGTAATAAGTAATAAGCTCTATACGCTAAGTAGCCTTATTAAGTTTACTTTTAGGCTGAAATTATAGAATACAACCATTTAAATTACTATATGAAGTAATTCATCTCTTTATGGTTACGCTGAACAGAGTGAAATTACTATAGCTTTTCAAATATAGCGGTAATAATTCATTAGGTTTTTATGCTTTAACTAGCACTAAACTTTATATTCAAGCCAATGTATGGTGTCACCTATTAGAACATTACTTCCAGAGGCCACAATAGCAGCTTATACAACGACTCCGCTTGCCAGTAGGCAAATAATAGGTTCATTGTTGAGATTTTCGCCACCGCACATAGAATACTTTTCACTCACATCAGTTTTCAATATTATTTTTTTGTAGCTATTTCACACTGGTCATAATGCTTTTGCTCTTCTGCTGTTTCAGGCAGAAAAACACATGAAGTAAGACAAAAAATATAAAAAAAACAATAAATATAATTTAAAAATTCAAACGTAAAAACCTTTAAAAAATAACTGAGTAAATGTAATCTTACCTGTTTACCGTATTAATTTCAGATAGACTTTTTAATACCGTTTTACGTAATCGAGCAATAAACCCCTTGCTATAAGTACTTTCAATAAGATTTCGAACGTCTTCAGCTTTTTCTGGCTCAGCTTGGTAACTTGATGACCATTCAATCAATGTTTTTCCGGGACCTCCTGATGTGAGTATGACCTTCGCAACATAATTAGAGATTGGCCAGGGCGATTCAAGCAAGCGGTAGGAAAAAGTCATATTGTCATCATCATGGGCTTCACAACGCTCGACTATTTTGTCTAAATCGAACGCTATATGCCTTATCATACCAACACCTAAGCCTTCGACTTTTATGACTTTACCCGAAGCCCAAGCGTTAATATCACCAAAGTCACGAAGTAGTTGCCAAACATTATTTACATCAGAGGGTAACTCTTCATGCACTTGCACTTTATAAAATTTCATCAAAAATCACTCCAAATACAGTTATTTATATATAACATGCTAATTAATCATCCCTTTGAACATTGGTTTTCATACGAAAACTAATGTTCATTATTCAATTGTGCTTCCCACAAGGCGGCATACAATCCATTTTTTGCTAATAAAACAGAATGACTTCCTTCTTCTGCTATTGCACCATTGTCTATAAAAATTATTCTGTCTGCATCTACAATGGTCGACAATCTATGTGCAATAACCAAACTTGTTGAATGCAGCTAAAATTGCTTGTTCTGAATGGCTATCAAGTGATGATGTCGCTTCATCAAAAATGAGTATTGGAGGGTTCTTAATAATGGTTCTAGCAATAGCGACACGTTGTTTTTCACCACCACTTAATTTTAGCCCTCGCTCACCAACAACCGTTTTTACACCATCAGGTAGTAATTTTATAAATTCATCTAGATGGGCTAATTTAATCGCTTTATATACTTCATCATCACTCGCTGAAGTATTACCATAACGAACATTTTCAAAGATCGATTCATTAAAAAGTACAGTATCTTGTGGAACGACTCCAATAGCACGACGCAATGACTGTAATGTTACTTTTTTTATGTCTTGTCCATCGATACAAATTGAACCATCAGTAACATCGTAAAATCTAAATAACAATTTCATCAATGTCGACTTACCGTGACCGCTAGGACCTACTATGGCAACTTTTTCTCCTGCATTTACAGAAAAGCTAACATTACTGATAATTTGCCTTTTTTTGTTATAGCAAAAGTTAATATTATTAAAGTCTATTTTGCCACTCACAACCTTTAATTCTTCAGCATTTTGCGCATCGACTATTTTGGGTTTTATCGACATTAAGCTAAATAAGTGTTCTATATTGGCAAGTGAACCTTTAATTTCACGATAAACGAATCCTAAGAAATTTAAAGGTAAAAATATCTGCATAATGAACGCGTTAATAAGTACAAAATCACCCAGGGTCATTTCGCCTTGAGTCACGTTATAAGCGGCTAACATCATCATTGCGGTAATCGCAATGGCAATAATAAAGGCTTGTCCACCATTAAGGGCAAAAAGAGATAATCTGTTTTTACGTTTGGCCACTTCCCAAGCTTCTAGATCTTTATCATATCGATTAGCTTCAAAGTCTTCATTAGAGAAGTATTTTGTCGTTTCATAGTTAAGTAGAGAATCAATAGCATGATTATTGCTGCTTGAGTCAGCCTTATTGGCTTCCCTTATAAATTTTACACGCCAGTCAGTTGTTTTAACGGAAAAAGTAATATATCCCGCAATAGCAAGTAAGCTAATACCAGCAAAACCTATTGAGTAGTTGTATAATAAAACACCTATTACCATCGTGATTTCGAGGAGTGTAGGTACAATGTTAAATACCATAAAACGCATAAGAAAATTGATACCTGATGCACCACGTTCTATATCTCGCGCTAAGCCCCCTGTTCTTCTGTCTAAATGATATTCTAAATCTAATTTATGAAGGTGCTTAAAAACATTTAAACTAATTCTGCGGATAGATCTTTCTGTGACTCTACCAAAGAGCACATCTCTAATTTCACCAAAGACCACATTAGACAAACGCACTAAACCATAGGCTAAAACAAGTCCAACAGGCACAACCAACAAAGAGGCTTGGTCAAATTGTGAAGTATCAATACCATCGACAATATATTTAAGAATGAATGGCAGGCCCACACTCGCCACTTTCGCTAATATCATAAAGCCTACAGCAAAAAGTACTCGTTTTTTATATTCAATAAGGTAGGGGAAAATATCTTTGATAATATTCCAACTAAAATGATCAACTTCTACTTCGTTAATTCTGCTTGATCGCATGATTTTTTGTTACCGTTTTAATAGTTGAAAATAACGATTTGAGCATTATTTTTTTAAGAGTGAGTTTACATATATATGTGAAAATACACTTTGATTTTTCAGAATAATTTTAACACATGCCAATTGAAGGTGTAATTTTCAGGCGACAAGTAAAGATATTCACGCATTTAACATTAGATATCCTAATCTAAGTTAGCTAAACCTTAACGGTTTTAATGACTTAAAGCAATTAGGATAAATTAAGGTTTTGAGTACAAAAATCATCTTAAACATATATAAAAATGAGAGAGTTACAGCAATAGCGTGTACTAATGTTATTGCCATTATTTTTATAGTAGTTAAGATGAATGTTGCTTCCAATAATTCGAAGTGCCACAATCTTCAAATACAACCATTATAGGGGGAGACATAGCAAGCCATGCAGTAAATTCATTGGGTATTATTTCTGTATTAGAACGCACCTTTTCATTTATAGAAACACAAACTTGAATTACTTTTTTGCTAAATAAACGTTAACAATAGTATTTTTCATAAATATACTCCATTATTTAGTAGAACGACTAAAGTAGGTAATTGATAATCATCCGCGCATAAATAAACAATGCACCTTCCTTTCTGCTAGGTAGGTACGTAGGTAATTATTGACTCAAAATATAAAGCAACATAGTATTTATCTTACTGATTAATCACTGATGATTTTAGCTAACTGTTGCCTGCTATATGCACGAATAGTTCACGAATTTTCAGATATTAAAGGAAATAATAAACGCTATGGTCGATTACGCAGGTTGATATTGGCGGATAGGCCTTTAATTCTTTATCTACTTACCAAGGAAACACATGATTTCTCTTACTCTCAATGGCCAAGAACAATCGTTCGACGTTGAAGGCGATATGCCTCTACTCTGGTTGATTCGTGAAGAAGCTGGCCTTCGTGGCACTAAATTTGGTTGTGGCATCGCACAATGTGGTGCGTGCACGGTACATATTGACGGGCAAGCGGTTCGTTCTTGTGTTTTTCCTGCTATTGCAGCACAGGGTAGACAAGTAAATACAGTTGAAACTCTAGGTTCAAAAGACGTACCGCATGCCTTGCAAATAGCGTGGCTTAAACATCAAGTACCTCAGTGCGGTTATTGCCAATCAGGCATGATGATGGCCGCCGCAGCTTTATTAAAAAACACGCCAAATCCAACCAATGACGATATCGATGCTGCAATGACTAATATATGCCGTTGTGGCACTTACAGTCGAGTAAAAGCTGCCATACTGGATGCAGCAAAGGAGATTTCCTCATGAGTATGACTCGTCGGATGTTTGTTATTGGTGGCGCTGCAATTGGCGGAGGGTTAGCGTTAGGTGTTATAGGTTTAGGTACGCACCTAGCACTTCACGATCGTTTGGCCGTTCAACGAGATGGCAACAGTAAAGATACCTTACTCAATTTGTGGATCCGTGTGAACAAGGACAATACCGTTACAGTGCTATCGCCTCATACCGAGATGGGTCAAGGTGCGGGCACAGGTTTAACCCAAATAGTTGCAGACGAACTTGATCTTAACTGGGATCAAATCAAACTTGAACTCGCTCCCCCTACTACGAAATTTTCAAATGGTGGTATATTCGAAGGTTTCGTTGGTGAAATGGTGGGTAAAGCACCTCCATGGGCTGAGCACATTGCCAGTAATGCTTTCAACCGTCTAGCCGACTTACTCAATATGCAAATGACAGGTGGTAGCGGTTCGATTCGTTTCACGGGCTGGCAAGTTATGCGTGAAGCCGCTGCTGCTGCTCGACAAATGCTCATTAATTCAGCAATCAGTAAACATGGCGCTAGCGCTAATACCACCACTGATTCAGGTTTTGTAGTTGATGGTAATAATCGCTGGAGTTACGGTGAACTGGTTGAGCACGCTGCAACTTTAGAGGTTCCGGAAAACTACACACATCGTGTACAAAGCGATCGTAAATTTATTGGTAAGGCTATGCCTCGCCATGATCTACCAGAAAAAGTATTCAACGAAACTCAATACGGTATTGACCGTCATGTTGAAGGTATGCGCTATGCAGCCATTGCTCACAGTGGTGTCTTTGGTGCAGATGTCGCAAGTATCGACAACCTCGTTGAAATTACGGCCATGCGGGGAGTTTTTGCTGTTGAAAAAATGGGTGAATCAGTTGCTGTTATTGCAGATAACCCATGGCGCGCTGAAAAAGCAGCTAAAGCTTTAAAGCTATCTGCAGTTCCTCATGAAAACAGTAATTTAAGTTCAGCCAGTATTGAGGCTTTTCAACGCAAGAGCCTACAAGGTGAGCTGAGTGATGCACATACGGTTGGCGATGTTACGTCCATCAACAGCAATTCAGGTGAAACTGTTGAAGCAGAATTTTGGGTACCTTATTTAGCACACGCCACCATGGAGCCCATGAATGCCAGTGCATGGATGGAGGATAACAAACTCCACGTCGCCGCAGGCGTACAGAATCCTTTATACGCGCGCGTTCATGCGGCAAAAATTGCTGAAATGGACGTTGATGACGTCGTTTTCCATGCCCATTCAATGGGTGGCGGTTTTGGACGTCGTGTCGGTTTTAGCATGAGCGGTGACAATCCAATAATGTGGATTGACGAAGTCGTTACTTTAGTGAAAAAACACAAATTCCCTATAAAGCTTACTTGGTCACGAGAAGCTGATACTCGACAAGATGTTTATAGACCAGCTGTGCTTGCTAGTTTCTCTGCACAGTTAGATGTTAATGGTAAGCCAAACTATTGGAAATCTGCAAGTTATGGCAGTGAAGGTGGCGCTCCAGCATCGATGACACCATACAATATAGACAATGTGCAAGTTCAGTTTGCTAATCAACCTTCCCCAGTGCCTACTGGATTCTGGCGAAGTGTAGAAAACACTCAACACGCATTTTTTAACGAAAGTTTCATCGATATACTGGCCGAAAAAGCGCAGACAGATCCGATTGAATATCGACTATCTCTCCTAAGCAAAGATGATGATCACGCTAAATGTTTGAACGAAGTGGTTAAGCTTTGTAATTGGAAACATGGCGTTAGCACTGACGGAAAAGCTATGGGCGTTGCTGTACAGAAAAGCTTTGGCACTATGGTAGCCACTGTTGCTGAAGTTTCGCTACAAAATGACAAAGCGCGCGTTCATCGAGTTTGGATTGTTACCGACAGTGGCGTGGTCGTAAACCCCGATTCAGCAAAAGCGCAGGTTGAAGGTGGTATGTTGTTTGGATTAACGGCTGCATTATACGGACGATGTGATATTGAAAATGGTGGTGTTAAACAAAGTAATTTCCACGACTATCCCATCATAAAGATGGACGAAGCCCCTATTGTTCAAATAAAACTTCTACAAAGTGATAATGAACCCGGTGGATTTGGTGAAGTTGGTGTGCCAACCATCGCCCCAGCAGTTGCGAACGCACTAGCATTATTTGGTAAGCGTCCCACTCGTCTTCCTATTAATGCTTAGATGACTACTTTAAATATGCGTTAGCGAACAGGTTAATGACCTAACCCGTTCGCTTTTTTAATTGCTCTTGTAAACACATTATTTTCTGATGATTTTCAAACACGGTTTCTGTATAGAAATAAATATGTCAGTGAATATCGTTAAATGGTTAAATCAGAGGTGACTTTTAAAATCAATTACGGCTGAACGGCCTCCAAAAATGTCTTTATTTTGGTAGTGCCATGCCATTTTTTTAACGATTTTATCCACTAAACGTAAACCTAATCCATAACCATAATCTGAGCCAATGTAATCGAGATTCCCTTCACATTGATTAATATTTTCAACAATAACATTACCTTCACTGCATTCAATCATTACTTTACCTTCAGCGGTATACTGGAAAGCATTACGAATTAAATTATTGAGGACTAAACGACAAGGCGTTTCAAACACTTTTATATGACTTGGCGATAACTTAAGCAGGACTTGGACCTTTTTGCTTTGCAATAAATATTGATTATCTTCAACAAGATTACTGATCATTAAATTTAAATCTATTTCTGTTAAAACTAAGGGTTGTCTATCCCTATTATCCGTTGCTTGCTCCTGACTAAGCCACAATAATGTTTCAGTAGTGTGTTGCATATTGAGCGCTGCTCTACTGATACGAGCTAAGGATTGTTGACCTTTATCTTGTTTATTTTCAGCCGCTAAGATACGCGTTAATAACTCGCTGTTACTTTTTACTACCGCAATGGGAGTTCTTAGTTCGTGGCTCGCATGACGTAAGAAATCTTGTTCTTTATCTAGGATAGTGCTCAGGCGAAGCAAAGCTTTTTTTTGTTGGTGGGCAATTGCAGTTAGTTCATAAAACTCAAAATCTGGCGTTACTTGGTCAACATTTTCAAGTGTTAAACTTTCAACCCAATCGCCCACTCGATAAAACGGTTTCAGGGTTTTATTTAATAATAACTGAACAGAAAAGTGCATGATCAATAAAAAAACTAACGCAATGGGCCATGTTAATTGAAACATTTTAGTAATGCCCATTTGGCTCAGTGCATCATATTCTTTAATATTGATTTTTCTGACTAAATAAAAAACGTTACCATCAAATAAGGGTTCAGCAACAATGAAAATTGCTTGTTCTGGTAATAAAATGAACGTTTCATCACTAAATAATCGAATGCTATCCATCGTCACTTTGGTAATATTTTCAAGTTCTGGAAATTTTTCTTTTATGATATTAGGGAGGCTTTTCCAGCCTAAATATCCTTTAAAGTGGAGTGTGTTAGGCAGTGGATGTTTTAAATTATTTCTATATTGAAGTGCAAAGTCATTACTTTCTAGATGAATGTCCTGAAAATTAGCTTCATCAAGCCCGTGAATAAAATAAAAATTAATCACCAAGGTGTAACTCAGCACAATGACCAGAGCAATGATACTTTGTACTTTCAATACATACCGACGAAGTGTTTGCGGCTGCTTTATACTTTTGTTATTAAAATTAATCACAAAAAAACTCACTCAATTTATCATTCACGGAAAACAAAACCTTGCCCAGCTACCGTTTGAATGAGCTTATTTTGACTATTAGTATCAATCACCTGTCGTAATTTAAATAAATGTACTTTCAAACTATCGCTATCGGGTAATTCATCTCCCCAAACAGCATTCAGCAACTGTTCTTTTGAAACAACTTCTGGAGATTTTCGCATTAACACTTCAAGAATTTTCCAGCCTGTTGGTGATAGCTGCAAAACGGCCCCATCACGTTTTATTGTTTTAGCACTAAAGTCAACATCCACACCATGTAGAGACAATACATTCGTTAAACCATTTCGTCGATTAGCTAAAACATGAATACGCGCAATAAGTTCTAACATCTCAAATGGCTTAACCATATAATCGTCAGAACCTACCGCAAAACCAGCAAGCTTATCGTTTAAAGTTTCACGGGCGGTTAACATTAGCACGGGTATATTTATGCCTTGTTCTCTCATGGTTTTACACACGGTTAAGCCATCCATACGCGGTAAATTCACATCAAGAATCACTACATCATAATGTTGCTGTTTGATAAACTGCAACCCTGCAATTCCATTGGCAGCATGGTCGCAACATATCTTTTCTAAATCAAGATAGTCAACAATCGTTGCAGCTAAATCAAGATCATCTTCAACGAGTAATACTTGATAATTCATCGATTTATCTTAAAGAAACTAGCATATAATACGGGAACAACGGCTAGGGTTAAAATCGTACCTACGCCTAAACCAAAAGCCAATACCGTTGCCATACCATAGAACATTGACATAGGGTCTATTAACAAAGGAAGTAAGCCCATGATAGTAGTAACTGTCGTCATAGCAATTGGGCGTAAACGGGTTAAACAAGAATTTACAATCGCTTGGTAATCACTTTCCGCCGTTGAGCGTTCAATTTCGATACGGTCAATTAATACAATCGCATTATTAATGATAATACCTGCCAAACTATAAATACCTAACGACACCATAAAGCCAAAAGGTGCGCTCATAACCAATAACCCGAGAATAGTACCAATCAGAGATAAAGGGATCGTGAGTACAATAATCAATGCTCTACGGAACGAATTAAACTGCATAACTAACAATATTAGCACTAAACCAATAACCATTGGCATACTCGCACCAAGTGCCTGTTGAGCTTCTTTAGACTGAACAATAACACCATCATATTCAATCAAATGATTTACCGGTAAATCTGACTTCAGGGCTTCGATATCCGCATCAATAATCACTTTTAAATCTTCGGCTGTCATCTCAGTATTACTGGCTTCAATAGTGATAGTGGTGAACATGTTTTCGCGTTGAATTTTTGAATATTGATTAACCGGAATAAAATCAGCCACTTGAAATAAGGGTACTGATGTTTCCGATTGACTCGAGAAGATTGAAACAGTGCGAAGGCGATCTAAATTAAAGCGTTCTTCTTCATCGGCACGAAAAACAACAGGAACAATATCATCACCTTCTCGATACTCAGTTACATTAGCACCACTAAAATATCCTTGTAATGCACTCGCTACATCAGAAGACGTAACGCCGGCACGACGCGCACGATGTTGATCAATTTTAACCTGCATTTTAACAATACGATTTTCCCAGTCGGTACGAACATTTTTGGTATACGGGACCGCTTGTAATACCGCCATAATCTCTTTAGCTTTTTTATATAAAATGTCTTTATCCGGACCTTTTACTTGAATACTAATAGAGCTTGAATCTGAAGGGCCAGCAAACATACGCTTAACACGGCCCGAAACATTAGGGAAAGTTTCAATAATTTCGTTATGTAATTTATTCACAAAAGGATTGAGTGCTGTGCCTTCTTTAACATTAATGACCACAAAACCTTTGTTATCTGTTGGATCTTCAGGATTAAGTGTCAAGACAAAACGTGGTCCATTAAAACCAGAATAACCAGAGTAGTTAGTAATCTCAGGAAAACGTTCTCTATCGTCTAACCATTTGAATACATCATGCATTTGGCGGTTAGTTTCTCTCGACGACGTACCGTTTGGTAAGTCAATATACATCACAACTTGTGTACGGTCAGAATCTGGAAAGAATTGCTTTTTAAGTAAACCAAATCCACTCAATGAAATCACTAAAGTGATCACCATCATTATCATAAAAATGGCTTTATGGCTTAACACCCAATGTAAGAAGGTTTCGTAAACTTTATAGAATTTAGTCGATTTATTTTTCGGTTTATTTTGAGGTTCCCCTTGTTGATCACCTTTCTCAATCTCTGCATTATTGTCAGCTTTAATAAAAAAATAACAAAGTGTTGGTGTAACACATAAAGCTAATACCCAGCTGGTCATTAAGGTAATTAAAATAACGAGTGATACAGAACGCGTAAATTCTCCGGCAACATGTTCAGCGAGCATTAACGGTAAGAAAAATAAAATGGTCGTTACTGATGAACTAAGCAATGGCATCGCAAGTTCTTTACCACCTTGGCACATCGCATCAAAGCGCTCTATTCCTTGCTCAATTCTCCGTTTGAAATCCTCGGCAATAACGATGCCATTATCGACAAGTAAACCCAGCGCAATAATAAGTGTCGCAAGACTCATTTTCTCTAAAGCCATGCCAGTAAACTTCATAATAGCTAAAGTCGTTAACATAACAAAAGGTACAATTGAACCAACAATTAGCCCTGTACGTAAACCTAAGAAATAAATAACAACAAGCAATACAATAACTAATGTTTGTATTACATTGATAGATACACCTTCAATTGCCTTTTTAACTTGATCCGCTTGATAAGTCGCAATATTGATTTTGTAGCCAATAGGTAAGGTATTTTCAATGTTCGTGACCATTGTTTTAACTCTTGGCGCATATTCCAACAAGTTATATTGTTCAAGCATTGAAACAGCAAACATAATGGCAGGTTTACCATTGAAGTATGCCGGCTTGTCTGGCGGATCTATGTATCCGCGACGCAACCTGACAATATCTTTTAGCGCAATGGTATCGTCAGTCCCCGTAATAGTAATATGCGTATTGCCTATTTCATCAAGAGAAGAAAAGTTACCGGTTGGTTCCACGACGATTGAACGTAAACCAGTATCAATTTGCCCACCTGGGCTAATGATATTTTGATTTTGCAATTCACTGATGATACTTCTTGGAGAAATACCTAGTTGAGCAAGTTTAGCGGTTTTAACTTCAAGGTATATTCGCTCAGCTTGAACGCCAAGAATATCTACTTTTTTAGTCCCTGAAACACTGTATAAATTATCGCGAATATGTTTAGAAATATCATGCATTTCGCCTAAGTTAAAACCATCAGCCGTTAATGCCAAGGTAACAACTGAAACATCACCAAACGAATCATTAACAAAAGGTGCTCGCGTGCCCTCAGGTAAATTAACTTGAGCTTGTTTAACTTTATTACGTAAATCTTGCCAAATATTATCAAGATTAAAGTAACGATCATAAATTTCAACGTGAATAACAGATTGCCCTGTCATAGAGGTAGAAGTCAGCTTTTCAACTTCGGGGATTTTTCTTATTTCTTTTTCAATGGCGCGAGTAATTAATTGTTCAACACGCTCAGGTGCCATGCCGGGATAAGACGTTGTTATAATAGCTTGGCGAATGGTGATCGTTGGGTTTTCTTGTGCAGGTAAGGTTAGGTAGGCAAAAACACCATTGATCAACAATAATGCAAGCACCATTAAAATAGACTTTCGGTAAGTAAAAGCAATTTTAGTTAAATTCATAGTAAGTCTCTAAGTTTATAGTCATACGATGACGACATTAATTAAAACGCTTTATGTGTTTATCAAGTAACTTAACCGATTGACCGTCACGTAGAAATGAGACTCCTGCAATAGCAATAATTTCACCTGCTTTTAAACCAACAGAAACGAATACTTCATTGTTTAAAATACTTTCGGTTTGCACCAGACGTTTTTCCAATATTTGTTTTTCAACATTATAAACAAATACATAAACTTTTTGTCCTTCACCTGAAGCTAAAGCTGATATGGGTAGACGAAACGCTTTACCCTTGAAACCTGTTCTCCCCACACCTTGAAAGGTAAAGTTAACTTCCGCCGTCATACCCGCACGTAAATTTTTAAGTTCAGAGTTAATTAAAATAGTGACAGGAAATGCATTAGCGGTTGCTGCACGCGAACTAATTTCAGAGAGAGTGCCTTTACTGTTTAACCCCGGAAAAGCCGGATAATGAATATCAATTTGACTGCCTTTAGATAAGTTTCTAATAAGCGTTTCAGGCACCATCACTTGAACTTCTAATCCATCATCACCTTCGATTTGAAAAATAGCTTGTCCGGGAGAAACTTGCATTGATGGTTCACTGAGGCGCTTCGTTATTTTTCCTTCATAAGGCGCTTTCAAGATTGAATCGCTTAAGTCTTTATTAGCAATATCAAGTTGAGTTTTCGTTATATTTACTGCGCTAGTGGCTGAATCAAAAGACGCTTTGGCATTATCAAAGCCAGACTTAGATACGAGTCCTTTCGACGATAGCTCTGCATAACGTTTATATTCATTTTCAGCTTCAGAGAGTGCCGCATAGCTTTTTTGTAAGTTCGCTTCTGCTGATTGGCGACTCAAATTAAAGTTACGTTGATCTAAACGTGCAAGAGGATCTCCACGTTTAACGTCATCACCGAGCTTTACTTTTATCCATTCAATTTTACCACCCACTTCAAAACTTAAATTAGCTTCTTCAACAGGAAAAATAGTGCCTGATAAGCGACGAACCTGATCAAAGGAAGATTGCTTAACTTCTTGCCATGCAATAGGACGAACAACCTCTTTAAAAGGTTCTTCTTCTTTCGTGCAACCTGAAAGTAAAGTAACAACAGAAAAGGCTAATAAAAATAAACGCATACAAGAGCTCCATGAAATTTTTAAATAATAACTAAATTATAACGACTTTACAGTTAACGATAGGTTAATAAAAAATACCATTAAATAAGTAAAAAGTGTCCATAGTATAATCTTTCTCCGACTAAAGATTCTAGCTCAGCACTGCTGGGAAATTTGGACCAGTTTTTATTGTTTTCTGCAACAACTTCTTCATTTAGCCAAACAAGCTGCCAACAAATCTCTTCGGCATTATCGGTTTTACGTAAAATATGATGTGATATGAGCACTTCCCTTTCATTATTCATTTCTTTGAACAATAACTCACTTAATTCAATGACTCTTTTTTGATTTTCTTTAATGACGGAAAATACGGCAAATTCACTACAATGTGGCATTTAACTTCAACTTTATATGTTAAGTAATATCAATCATGATTATAATCCTGAATGTTCTTTAAACATACAAATACTCAATAAGAAAAATAATATCTATGGACCTTTTCCTACTCAAAAAAATTATCAGCGCGTTAATCATGCCATTAAGTATCATTATAATACTGCTCATATTAGCGATTGTTTTTTATCATTATAAAAAGCGATTCAGTTATGCTTGTTTAATCATAGCAACCCTATTATTAACACTGGGGTCATTTCGCCCCTTTGCTAATTTGGTGATGGCGCCTATTGAAAATGAGCATTTAGCGTTTACACGTTCAAGCAAACCTGTTGATTATATTATTATTCTAGGTTGTAAGCACATTACAGATCCACAACTTCCCGCGACGAGCGAATTAGGTATTTGTTCATTACAACGACTCGTTGAGGCCATACGTATTTTTCGACTTCACCCTGAAGCACAGTTAATAACTTCAGGATATGCAGGGCATGACGAAACGAGTAATGCCGAAAAAGTAAAAGAAGCTGCAATGTTACTTGGCGTAGCTGAGAGAAAAGTAATAGTTGAAAGTTTCCCACAAGACACTGAAGAAGAAGCTGAATTAATAGCCCCCAGAGTTAAGGGTAAAAATGTTGTATTAGTCACAAATTCAGATCACATGCCTAGAGCAATAAAATACTTTCAACAACAAGGTATCAATCCTATTGCAGCGCCTGCAGGAAAATGGACGAAAGGTATGAACAAAGATAAATATTGGACTGATTATCTACTTAAACCAGGGGCACTAGAACAAACCACTCATGCATGGTATGAAACTCTGGGTCGTATTGTTCAGTGGATAAAGCGTTAGTATTTCTGTTTCTAATGCTAAAAGGTTTTCATTTAATTTTATTATCAATGTCAATATTAAGACGTCATCCTAATATTTTATAAGGATGACGTTAAGGTAGGCTTACGATGAGTTTAGCATTTCAGTTAATACTTACTATGCTGGATTATCAATATCGATAAAAAGACTTGTTATCGATAATTCGTCTTCAAAATGTTTGGCTAACGCTTTTGCGCCGTAGCGTTCAGTTGCATGGTGACCCGCAGCATAAAAGTGAATATCCATTTCTCTAGCAACATGTGTTGTTTGCTCTGAAACTTCACCACTAATAAAAGCGTCAATCCCCTGCTCAGCTGCAAGTTCAATATAATTTTGCCCTCCACCACTACACCAAGCTACGGTCTTTATTTTTTTATTGGATGGTGGTGAGATATGTAAGCAATTTCTCGATAATTGTTGAGTAATACGCGTGCTTAATTCATCACCAGAAATATGGTGCGAAAACTCACCTCGAACAGCTACACTCAAAGGGTTCCCTAGCTCTAATGGTTGCACATCATTTATTTCAAATAATTGGGCAAGTTGAGCGTTATTGCCTAATTCTGGGTGTATGTCTAGTGGTAAATGATAAGCAAACAAACTGATATTATTATCTATTAATGCTTTTATACGTTGATACTTCATTCCACGAATAACATATGATTCATTTTTCCAAAAAAAACCATGATGCACCACTAAAGCATCGGCCTTTTCATGAATCGCTTTTTCAATGAGCGCTTGTGTCGCCGTCACACCCGTTACTATTTTATGAATTTCATCACTGCCTTGAACTTGTAAGCCATTTGGACAAAAATCTTTAATTTGTTCAGGTTTTAGCAAGGCATTTAGGTGTATCTCTAAATCATTACGATGGATCATTTCTGCATTCTCTTTATTCAAGGATTTAAAAGTTATTTAATTTTATGTGATGAATTCATGCTTGGTACTTCTACCTGATTGAATTTCGGTCTTATTTTCCATTTAGGTTTTATAGGCGTTAATGGATGCACACGCTTTTTCGCTACCAAAATATATATAGATCCTAAGTTTGGTAAGAACTCACTCGCTATTTCTTGCCAATACTTAGCGACTTTACCTAGGTTTAGCTTTCCTGATAAAGAAGAGTGTAAAATCTTTTCGTCAACTAAAATTTCATACCCCATTAAATGCAGCCAATCTTTGACTCGCATCGCAGAAAAAAAGCGTTCATCCCACGGGGTGGTATTTTTACGATAGGGAATAAATTGATTTACAAATATGATTTGAAAGCAAGTTTTATGGG
>JASDWX010000017.1:0-30573 GCA_041890515.1 Alteromonadaceae bacterium | reverse complement strand
GCTTGCATTTCACACATACGGCCAACACGCTCAGTTTTACCTGTTGCAGCATTAAGAATGGTATCGCCTTTCTTCAATGTACCTGAATAGATACGGACGAAAGTTAATGTACCAAAACGGTCATCAGTGATTTTGAATGCTAACGCTTTGAATGTTTCATCTGCAGAAACGATTGCATACTCACCATTAGGCTCACCTTCTTCATCAGTAAGTGGTTGTGGATTAACATCAGTAGGTGAAGGCAAGTAATCAACAACAGCATCAAGAATTAATTGAATACCTTTGTTTTTAAATGCAGAGGCACCGTAAGTTGGGAAGAAAGTCATATCACGAGTACCAGTACGGATACAGGCTTTGATTTGTTCAATAGTAGGAACCATTTCCCCTTCTAAGAACTCCATCAACATGTCTTCATCAACTTCTAAAGCTGTTTCAATTAACTTTATACGGTACTCAGCAGCTTGTTCTACCATGTCTGCTGGAATATCAGTGATTTCGTAGTTTTCAGGAAGACCTGTGTCATCCCAGATGTAAGCTTTTTCAGAAAGAAGGTCAACAACACCAACGAAATCATCTTCAGTACCAATAGGTAAGGTCATTATTAATGGGTTAGCACCTAAAACGTCTTTAACTTGCTTACAAACACGGTAGAAATCAGCACCTAAACGGTCTAATTTGTTAACCATGATGATACGAGCAACTTTTGAGTCATTCGCATAACGCCAGTTAGTTTCTGATTGTGGTTCAACACCACCAGAACCACAGAAAACACCAACACCGCCATCAAGTACTTTAAGTGAACGGTATACTTCAACAGTGAAATCAACGTGACCAGGAGTATCGATGACATTAAAACGGTGATCGTTCCAAAAACAGCTTACTGCAGCAGACTGGATGGTAATACCGCGCTCAGCTTCTTGTTCCATGAAATCAGTCGTAGACTCACCGTCATGCACTTCACCTGTTTTATGGATCTGACCGGTAAGTTTGAGGATACGTTCAGTTGTTGTGGTTTTACCAGCATCAACGTGAGCGAAGATACCAATATTTCTATATTTAGATAAATCTGCCATTACTTTACTCTATTTAAGTCGCTACTAAAAAAGCGGAATTGTTGAAAATTTGCGCGCGAGTATACCATTACTTTTTAGAAATCTAAATAAATATTAACAATAACTCATTAAAGAAGCATTTATTGATGTTTAGATTATGGCGATAGTATTGAATTAATGTTTCCTCTATATAAGCAGAGATTTTAAAAAGTTAATGATTCTAAAATTTATTCGCCCATTAAGGCTCGTGAGTTGTTTTATAGAGATGAAGAAAAATGAAAGGGTGTAATTTTGTAACAATGGAATGAACTGCTCGTTGATAAAAGGAAAGAGGGTGAACAACAAGTATTTGAAAAGTGCTATATAGAGTTATGTCCTGCTATTAAATATTGTTAGATTTCCATAATGACAGTAAACCAATTAATCAAGTATATATATTGGCTAAAAGATTAAATCAATTTACTGACAATGAAAAGGTTACATTAACTGCGTTACCTAGCGAGAGAGTCATCACGTTGTTAGGTGGGTTACATCCGAAACTTTACGTTGCATATAAATATAGCGTCTAATTAGAAAATGTGTGCAGTTTATCAATGATGAAAATTTTGGCGATACACATTGGATAAGACTTCATCACCAAAGTTTTTGAGGTAAACATAATACAGTAAAGAATGAAATAATCTCTCAGTCCTAAGATATTCAAAATTAAAGCGCAATAACAATAAAACTTAATATAAAGCGCAATAATAAATCGGCTATTGCTCTTTATTTATGTTTGTGTATAATGCGCACTCACGGTAGGCATAGCCTTCGTGAAATAGCTAAATTGCTTCGAAGAATTTAGCTTCATACAGCAACTCCGATTGGGAGTTGAATGTTATTAGCGATACACCCTCCTTTTACATATAAAAGGTGATGGGATGTATTTTGTTGTTCTTTAAAATGGGGATTTGATTAATGTCAAATCAAAGAATTCGCATTCGTTTGAAAGCGTTCGATCATCGTTTGATTGATCAATCAACAGCTGAAATCGTAGATACTGCAAAGCGCACTGGTGCTCAGGTTCGTGGTCCAATTCCACTTCCTACACGTAAAGAGCGTTTTACTATCTTGACTTCTCCACACGTTAACAAAGATGCGCGAGATCAGTACGAAATTCGTACTCACAAACGCATGATTGATATCGTAGAGCCAACTGAAAAGACTGTAGACGCATTAATGCGTTTAGATCTTGCAGCTGGTGTTGACGTTCAAATCAGCTTGGGTTAAGGGGTTTTAACAATGACTATTGGTCTAGTTGGACGTAAAGTAGGCATGACACGTATCTTCACTGAAGATGGCGTATCAACACCTGTAACCGTTCTAGAAGTTGAAGCCAACCGTATTTCTCAAGTGAAAACTTTAGAAACTGACGGTTACTCAGCGCTTCAAGTTACAACAGGTAGCCGTAAGGCTAGCCGTGTTACAAAACCAGCAGCGGGTCATTTCGCTAAAGCTGGAGTTCAAGCAGGTCGTGGCCTGTGGGAATTCCGCTTAAACGAAAATGAAGGCGAAGGTTTAGAATTGGGCAGTGAATTAACTGTTTCAATTTTCGATGACACAAAATTAGTAGACGTAACTGGCACGTCAAAAGGTAAAGGCTTCCAAGGCGGTATTAAGCGCTGGAACTTTACTATGCAACATGCCACTCATGGTGTTTCTTTATCACATCGTTCTAACGGTTCGTTAGGTCAGTGTCAAACACCAGGTCGCGTTTTCAAAGGCAAAAAAATGTCTGGTCACATGGGTTCTGTGCGTTGTACTACACAAAACCTTGAATTGGTTCGCGTTGACGCAGAACGTAACTTGCTCCTTATTAAAGGTGCGGTTCCGGGTGCAATCAACGGTAACGTAATCATCAAACCAGCTGTTAAAGCCTAGTCCGGGAGATTTGTGATGGAATTATCATTAAAAGACGCTACAGGTGCTCTTGAAGTTTCTGAAGCAACTTTTGGACTTGAGTTTAACGAAGCATTAGTACATCAGGTAGTAGTTGCATATGCAGCTGGCGCTCGTCAAGGTACTCGTGCTCAGAAAACTCGTTCAGAAGTTAGTGGCGGTGGCGCAAAACCTTGGCGTCAAAAAGGTACTGGCCGTGCTCGTGCTGGTACTACCCGTGGTCCAATTTGGCGTTCTGGTGGTGTAACATTCGCTGCTAAACCTCAAGACCACAGCCAAAAAGTAAACCGTAAAATGTACCGTGGTGCGATTAAAAGCATCTTATCTGAGCTTGTTCGTCAAGATCGCTTAGTAGTGGTAGAAAATTTTACAGTTGAAACACCAAAGACTAAAGAGTTAGTTGCTAAGCTAAACGGTTTGGAGTTAAAAGACGTATTAATCGTTACTCCAGACGTTGATGAGAACTTATTCTTATCAGCACGTAACTTGTATAAAGTTGACGTACGTGACGTAGACGGCATTGACCCAGTTAGCTTGGTTGGTTTCGAAAAAGTTTTGATGACTGCTAGCGCAGTTAAGCAAATTGAGGAGATGTTAGGATGATAAGCGAAGAACGTTTGTTAAAAGTGCTATTAGCACCGAACATTTCTGAGAAAAGCACTATGGCTTCTGAAGCAAACAACACTGTTGTTTTCAAAGTTGTCACTACTGCTACTAAAGCTGAAATTAAAGCTGCTGTCGAGAAACTTTTTGAAGTTTCAGTAGACGGTGTTCGCACATTAAATGTTAAAGGTAAAGTGAAACGTACTGGTGCTCGTTTTGGTCGCAGAAGCGACTGGAAAAAAGCATACGTTACTCTTGCTGAAGGCAGCGACATCGACTTCGTCGGCGCGGAATCATAGGAGTTTACGAAAATGGCTATAGTTAAATGTAAACCTACTTCTCCGGGTCGTCGCCACGTAGTTAAAGTGGTAAACACGGAGTTGCATAAAGGTAAGCCTTACGCACCATTACTAGACACTAAGTCTAAGTCTGGTGGTCGTAATAATAACGGTCGTATTACAGTTCGTCATATTGGTGGTGGTCACAAACAACATTACCGTATGATCGATTTTAAACGTAATAAAGATGGTATCCCTGCAAAAGTTGAGCGTTTGGAATATGATCCAAACCGTTCTGCTAACATTGCACTTGTATTATATGCAGATGGTGAACGTCGTTACATCTTAGCCCCTAAAGGCTTAAGCGCTGGAGATTCAGTCCAGTCAGGTGTTGATGCTCCAATCAAACCAGGTAATACAATGCCATTACGCAACGCACCTTTGGGTAGTGTTGTGCATGCAATCGAACTTAAACCAGGTAAAGGTGCTCAAATTGCACGTGCTGCTGGTACTTATGCTCAGTTAGTTGCTAAAGACGGTGCATATGTCACTTTACGTCTTCGCTCTGGCGAAATGCGTAAGATTGAGTCTGACTGTCGTGCTACTTTAGGTGAAATCGGCAATTCTGAACACATGCTTCGCTCTTTGGGTAAAGCTGGTGCTTCAAGATGGCGCGGTGTTCGCCCAACTGTTCGTGGTGTTGCTATGAACCCAGTTGATCACCCACACGGTGGTGGTGAAGGTAAAACATCTGGCGGTCGTCACCCGGTATCCCCTTGGGGCGTACCAACTAAGGGTTACAAGACTCGTTCAAACAAACGTACTGATAAATTTATCGTACGTCGTCGTACTAAATAGTACATTTAATTAATACTCTGAATGTAGGGCTTATTTTACTTCGGTAAAGTTAAGTTCAACATGAAGAGTAAATAAAGAGGATTCACCATGCCACGTTCTCTCAAGAAAGGTCCATTTATAGACCTACACTTGCTGACGAAGGTAGAGAAAGCTCTGGAAAGCGGGAATAAAAAGCCAATTAAGACTTGGTCCCGTCGTTCAATGATCATCCCAACGATGATCGGATTGACCATAGCTGTCCATAATGGCCGTCAACACGTACCTGTATTTGTAACTGATGAAATGATCGGTCACAAATTAGGCGAATTTGCACCAACTCGTACTTATCGCGGTCATATCGCTGATAAGAAAGCGAAGAAATAGGGGAAATTAGATGGAAGCTATCGCTATACATAAATTTGCCCGCGGTTCTGCTCAGAAAGCACGTTTAGTTGTGGATCAAATCCGCGGCTTGCATGTAGAGAAAGCACTTGAAATACTAACATTCAGCAACAAATCAGCTGCTGACTTAGTAAAAAAAGTCCTTAACTCTGCAATTGCTAACGCTGAGCATAACGAAGGTGCAGACATTGATGAACTTATCGTAAAAACTATAATGGTTGACGATGGTCCTACAATGAAACGTATTCGACCACGTGCCAAAGGCCGCGCGGATCGCATCATTAAGCGCACAAGTCACATCACTGTGATCGTGTCTGATTCTTAGGAGTATATTAGTATGGGTCAAAAAGTTCATCCTAACGGTATTCGCTTAGGTATCACGAAACCTTTCGCGTCTACATGGTTTGCAAGTAACAAAGACTTCGCTGAAAATTTACGCGGTGACCATTTGGTTCGCGAATATTTGAAAGAGAAGCTTAAACGTGCATCATTATCAAAAGTAGTCATTGAACGTCCAGCTAAATCTATCCGCGTAACTATTCACACGGCTCGTCCGGGTGTTGTTATCGGTAAGAAAGGCGAAGATGTTGAGAAACTACGTTTAGCTGTTTCTAAAATTGCTGGTGTTCCTGCTCAAATCAACATCGCTGAAGTACGTAAGCCAGAAATGGATGCGCAGCTCGTTGCAGACAGCATTGCTAGTCAATTAGAACGTCGTGTGATGTTCCGTCGCGCTATGAAACGTGCTGTACAAAATGCTATGCGTCTAGGCGCAAAGGGTATTAAAGTACAAGTAAGTGGTCGTTTAGGCGGTGCAGATATTGCACGTGCTGAATGGTATCGTGAAGGTCGTGTTCCATTACACACTTTACGTGCAGACATCGACTACGCTATTGCACGCGGTGACACCACTTATGGTGTAATCGGTATCAAAGTGTGGATCTTTAAAGGTGAAATCATTGGTAACATGCCTCTACAGGCAGAAGTACCAGCGGCTAAACCTAAAAGAAAAAACAACCGCAAGCCTAAGTAAGGAGCTAAGTAATGTTACAACCAAAACGTACTAAATTCCGTAAGCAATTTAAAATGCGCAACCGCGGTCTTGCACACGTCGGTAGTTCAGTAAGCTTCGGTACTTTCGGTTTAAAATCAATGGAACGTGGTCGTATGACTGCGCGTCAAATTGAAGCGGCACGTCGAGCAATGACTCGTCACGTTAAGCGTCAAGGTAAAATCTGGATCCGAGTATTCCCTGATAAGCCAATTACTAAAAAACCTCTTGAGGTTCGTATGGGTAAAGGTAAAGGTTCAGTGGAATATTGGGTATGCCAAATTCTACCAGGCCGTGTTCTTTATGAAATGGAAGGTGTTTCGGAAGAAATCGCTCGCGAAGCATTTGCTTTAGCAGCGGCTAAACTTCCATTTAAAACATCTTTCGTAACTAGAACGGTGATGTAATGAAAGCTAGTGAATTAAAAGAAAAAAGCATTGAAGAGTTAAATACTGAGTTACTTGAATTATTGCGCGAACAGTTTAACTACCGCATGCAAGCAAGTACAGGTCAATTAGCTCAAACTCATTTGCTAAGAATAGTACGTCGCAATATTGCACGTGTTAAGACTATCATAACTGAAAAGGCAGGTAAGTAATGAGCGAAGCTAAAATCCGCACACTACAAGGTCGTGTTATCAGTGATAAAATGGATAAGTCTATCACTGTATTAATCGAACGTCGTGTTAAACACCCAATGTATGGTAAGTACCTTACGCGTTCAACTAAGTTGAAAGCGCATGATGAAACTAACCAATGCAATGCTGGTGATTTAGTAACTATTCGTGAAGTTGCACCAATCTCAAAGTCTAAAAACTGGACTTTAGTTGATGTAATTACTAAAGCATAATTTATTTTAAAATAAATTTGTTTTAACGAAAGTGTTTAATAAAAACCCTATCACAATGTGATGGGGTTTTTTTATGCTAAAAATAAATAGGCTTTGCGGTTTTTAGACCACAGCAAATCATTATAAACGTAACTTTGAGAAGAAGTTGTGATCAGATAAGGTATAAGTTATTGATATCAGATAGTTAGTTGTATTTATGTATCATGAGTGACTTATTTTCACGGATAGTCGTGGTGTTGAGCATGGAAGCAAAAATGAAATTACAGCTTGTTTGGGATACGTTAATAATCGGTATTTGGCAACGAGAACCCACAGACAGGTTAATAGATCATTCTGATAATCATAATATAAATAGCGTTTCATATGTACACGCTAAGCCTAAAGTTAAAATAAAACTATGATTAAAATAGCCTACAGCGTCTGTTGCAGGCTAGTGATGATAAAAATTATTTACCTAAAATTTAATTTAGTGGTTAGTATCATTAATAAAACAATCAATTTTTGTTTCATTAAACTTATAAGTGGTTAAACAATAATCACACGTCATTGTTACGCAACCTTGCTCCTCAATAATACTTTTCAATTCGCTTGGTGCAACTTGAGCAATAGCCGTTAAGCATTTTTCTTCTGAGCAGCTACATTGATAACTAACCGGTTGGGGTTCAAATAAGCGAACATCTTCTTGGTGGTACAAACGATAAAGTAATGTCTTGGCGTCTAAGGTAAATATCTCTTCGGCTTTAATTGTATTAGTTAATTGGCATAAGTGTTCAAAATCACTTTGCTGTTTTTCTTTGTCATCACTATCAGGTAATAGCTGTATTAAACTTCCAGCTACTTGAGTATTATCAGCATGACTAAATAACCAGATTTTTGTAGGGATCTGCTCTGAAACTTCAAAGTAGTGTACTAAGCAGTCAGCTAAATTATCTTCGTCAAGCGCAACTACACCTTGGTAAGCTTCTCCTTTTTCAGGTCGAATGGTGATTACCATGGTGCCCTTACCAATTAAATCTCTTAAAAATTTTCCCTCAGTGGGTTCGGTTAAACGGGCAATACCGCGCATATTTTGATTATGATCGCCATTAACTGACATATAACCAATAGGCCCATCACCTTGTAATTGAACGGTAATTTCACCTTGAAACTTTAAAGTAGCAGTAAGTAGACACGTTGCGGCAACTAACTCTCCTAATAGCGTTTGTACGCCCGAAGGATATTCATGCAAATCAATTATTTGTTGATAAGTATGGCTTAATTGCACAAGCTCTCCACGGGCATGTTTACCATCAAATAAATAGCGATTTAACACATCATTTTTAACAGTCACAGTTACATCCTTTCTTTAAATTGTATAAGTTTTCGACGTTGTTTTTTATCAGGTTTAGTATCGCTGGCAGGGCTTAGTAAGGTACCTTGTTTTCGAGCAAAGGCATTTTTTTCTCGCGTAGCGATACTTTTTTCAGTTTCTTGGTAAAGCGTCATAGCAAAGTATGCATCTCGGCGTTTATCTGCAAGTGCAATAATAACAATTTCGCGTTCTTCATAGCTTTGGCGAAGTGTAATTTTGTCACCTAAAGCAACCGCTTTTCCGGATTTTGTACGTTGACCATTATAGAACACTTTTCCACCATCGATCATTTGTTTTGCAATAGCGCGGGTCTTATAAAAACGAGCGGCCCATAACCATTTGTCAAGGCGAGTTGATGTGTGTTCCGTCGGAGGCTGACTGTTTTTCATCTATTGGTCATATTCCTATTAATAAGTGTCGCGGCGAAAATATCATAATATTTTATAATGTCTAGTTATTTAATCTGATGGTTAACAGCAATGGCAATATTAGTTTGCACATTCTGGAACTTAATTGTTAATAAATATTAACAATAGCCACTCTTCCCTTGTTGATAGTGTCTATCTGACGTATTATCTAGTGATAATAATAAAATCTAATTTGAATCTTTATAAAGATAGCCATGCAATTACCTACAAACTTTTCCAGTTCAGTCGATTTTTTCACACAATTACCTCAGCAAAAAATTGCTAAGGTGATCAGTGTGCTTTTATTAACTTATATTGCATACGTGCTTGCTCAAATGACTTGGCTCTTAGCCTCTAGTGCTGATTACCGTACATCTTCAAATGTTACCATTAAAGTAGCGATGATAAACACTAAAGGAACTGCGATTAGTTTAGCAGGTTTAAAAACATTGAACTTATTTGGTTTGTATACAGACAATACCGAAGAAGTTCAAATGGCTGAAGTTGAAAATGTGCCAGAAACACAGTTGAATTTAACGTTGGCAGGCGTCGTAGCAAGTGATGATAAAACAACATCTGCAGCGGTAATTGAAAAATCAGGTAAACAAGATACTTATAGTCCTGGTGAAACGATTACGGGTACACGTGCTGTACTTGATAGTGTATTTCGAGACAGAGTAATTTTAAAGCATTCCGGAAAGCTTGAAACACTCATGTTAGATGGTTTTGATTATAATAAAATAGTTAAAAATCCTCAGTCCAAAGCTGTCAGTCGGCCTTCGATCACTCCAGAAAAATTACCGATAAGAAATGACCGTTTAACATCACCCAATGTGGTTGATCAAAGAACAAACAAAATGCTGAGTAAGAATGCTCAAGCATTTAAAGAAGATATTAATTCAGACCCAAGTAATATTACCGATTATTTAAAAATATCGCCTAAGCGTAAAAATGGGGAAATTATAGGTTACCGGTTGATGCCAGGTGAAAATGCTGAGTTTTTTCAAAACGCAGGTTTAAAATCTGGTGACGTTGCAATTCAGATGAACGGATATGATTTAACTGCACCAAGTGAAGCTGCACAAGCGCTTTCAGCACTAAAACAAGACAAAGAAGTATCGTTGTTAATTGATCGTAATGGCGAATTGAACGAAATATTATTTAGTATTGGCGGCTAACGTCTTTACTTACACAATTGAGAATTAAGTTATGATAAATTCACCCTTGCGCAAGACTTTTAGCGCACCTTGGTATAAACGTTTATTAACAACAGGCTTAACCGTTGTGATGATGAATACCTTATTGTTTAGCGCTAATGTAGTTGCTGCTAAGTACTCTCCAAATTTCAAAGGTACTGAAATTGCAGAATTCATTAATATAGTCGGTAAGAACCTTAAAAAAACCATGATTGTTGATCCAAATGTTCGAGGAAAAGTAACGCTTCGTACTCAAGATGCGTTAACAGAAGAACAATATTACCAAGTCTTTCTCAATGTACTGGAAGTTTATGGTTTTTCTGCTGTAGAAATGGATAACAATGTAGTAAAAATCATTCGTAATAAAGATGCTAAAACCTCATCAATTCCTGTCGTTGGGAATGAGAACCCAGGGGTAGGTGATGAGATGGTTACGCGTGTTGTTGAAGTTAAAAATGTGACAGTACGTGAATTAACACCATTACTCCGCCAGCTATCAGACCAAGCAGGTGGTGGCAATGTAGTGAATTATGATCCCGCAAACGTGATCATGCTTACAGGCACTGCCGCAGTAGTAAATCGTCTAGTGAAAATTATCGAACGCGTGGACAAAGCGGGTGACCAAGACGTACAAATAATCAAATTGAAATATGCTTCAGCAGCAGAAATGGTTCGTATTGTTGAAGCGATGAATAAATCTAACGGGGGTAAATCAGGAACTCCTTCATTTCTCATCCCTAAAATAGTGGCGGATGAACGCACTAATAGTGTCATCGTGACTGGAGAGTCACAAGCTCGAGCACGTATTGCTAAATTAATTTCTCGTTTGGATAGCGAACTCGAAACCAATGGTAATACTCGCGTTTACTATTTGAAGTATTCTAAGGCTGAAGACTTAGTGAAGGTTTTAGAGGGGGTCAGTAAATCAATAGAAGCAGAAAGTACTTCGACAACAAGCTCGTCTAAAAGAAGCAGCAATGAACGCAATGTCAGCATTGACGCGCACGAAGACACGAATACGCTCGTCATCACCGCACAACAAGATATGCTTCGTTCACTTGAAGCGGTTATTCGTAAATTAGATGTTCGCCGTGCACAAGTGTTAGTAGAAGCAATCATTGTTGAAGTATTTGAAAGCGATGGTGTTAGTTTAGGTGTTCAGTGGTTTAGTGAAGAAGGAGGGTTTACACAGTTCAACAATGGTCCTGCTCCTATTAGTGCTGTTGCAGCAGCAGCTGAATCTGCACAAACTACCGCCGGGGACCCTGGATCATTTATCACTAACTCTTTAGGCGAAATTATAGGGCAAAATCCAGCAGGTAACGATATTAAGGGAGATTACTCATTAGCGGCAACCTTACTCGGTTCAGTCAGTGGTGGGATGTTTGGTATCATGAAAAATGGCTGGGGCGCTATTATACAAGCGGTGAGTAATGACACTAACTCAAATATTCTTGCAACGCCAAGTATTACAACGCTTGATAATGAAGAAGCGCATTTCCTTGTTGGGCAAGAAATTCCAATTCTAACCGGTTCCACTGCAGGTAGTAATAATGGAAATCCATTTCAAACCGTAGAGCGCCAAGAAGTGGGTATAAAACTTACAGTTACCCCACAAGTTAATGAAGGTACGGGTGTTCAATTAACGATAGAACAAGAAGTTTCTTCAGTCAGTGGTGCGACAGGTGTAGATATTTCCATCAACAAACGTGAAATAAAAACAGTGGTAATGGCTGATTCTGGCGCAACAGTGGTTCTTGGTGGCTTGATAGATGAAGATGTTCAAGAAAGTGTGCAAAAAGTGCCTTTGTTAGGTGATATCCCCTTTATTGGCCACTTGTTTAAGTCAACAACAACCTCAACACGTAAACGTAATTTAATGGTCTTTATTCGCCCAACGATTATTCGTGATGGCAAGTTGATGAACGATATCAGTAAAGAAAAATATAATTATATTCGTGCGACTGAATTACGTAAGCAAGAAGAAGGTTTGTCATTAATGAGCGACGAAAAAATGCCATTATTGCCTGAATGGAATGACCAACTTGCTTTACCTCCTTCATTTGATGAATACATGAAAGAAACTAATGTAAGAGATCCAAATTTATTGCCTCCAGCTGTTAACAGTGTGGATGAAGATTCATCAAGTTCAGAGCAAAAAGAACAATAATATGGCTGATAATGAAAGTAATGAAGCAGTCGAAAACATTGTCAGTGTTAATGTTGCTGCTAATGTTCAAGAGAGCGATATAACAAAGATAGAAATTAGCCGTTTACCCTTTAGCTTTGCCAAGCGGCATTGTGTGTTAATCAGTAAAGAAGCTGATCAATACACCTTACACTGTTTGGATAATGTTAATAGCTCAGCAGTATTAGAAGTACGCAGAGTATTAAAAACGGCATTTTCAATCGAATTTCATTCTTTAGATGAATTTGAACAATTACTGACGATTTCTTACCAGCGAGACTCATCTGAAGCACAGCAAATGATGGAAGACATCGGCAACGAAGTTGATTTATATTCGCTTGCAGATGAAATGACCGAAACTGAAGATTTGCTCGAAAATGAAGATGATGCGCCAATCATTAAATTGATAAACGCGATGTTGAGTGAAGCGATAAAAGAAAATGCTTCTGATATTCATATTGAGACGTTTGAAACCGCTTTACAAATTCGCTTTCGAGTTGATGGCGTATTACGTGAAGTATTGAAACCTAATCGTAAACTTGCTTCATTATTAGTCTCACGTATTAAGGTTATGGCAAAACTTGATATTGCTGAGAAGCGTATCCCTCAAGATGGTCGTATTTCTTTACGTATTGCCGGTCGTGCAGTCGATGTCCGTGTATCAACTATGCCAACAGGTCATGGCGAACGTGTTGTACTTCGTTTACTTGATAAAAATTCTGTTCGCTTAGATCTTGAAGATTTAGGCATGACACTCGCAAATCGCGTGAAATTTTCGAAACTTATCGAAAAACCACATGGCATTATCTTAGTTACAGGCCCTACGGGCTCGGGTAAAAGTACCACTCTTTATGCCGGTTTAAGCCAAATTGATTCTAAAGAACGTAACGTGCTAACCGTTGAAGATCCTATAGAATACGCAATTGAAGGTATTGGCCAAACTCAGGTGAACACGAAGGTGGATATGACCTTTGCTCGTGGTTTACGTGCAATACTTCGTCAAGATCCCGATGTAGTCATGGTAGGTGAGATTCGCGATTTAGAAACGGCACAAATTGCGGTGCAAGCCAGTTTAACCGGTCACTTAGTTATGTCTACATTACATACAAATAGTGCTGCTGGCGCAATAACCCGTATGGAAGATATGGGCGTAGAATCATTTTTATTATCATCGAGTTTACTAGGTGTATTAGCGCAACGACTCGTCAGAACACTTTGCCCACATTGTAAAGAAAGTCATTTACCTGATGAGCAAGAACTGAAATTACTTGAGTTAACTCAAGACAATACACATAAAATTTATCGCGCTATCGGTTGTAGTGAATGTAACAATAAAGGCTATAAAGGCCGTATGGGCATTCATGAGCTAATTGTTGTAGACGATAAAGTACGCGAACTCATACATAACGGTAAAGGCGAGCAAGCCATCGAAAAATTTATTCGCACCAATACGCCAAGCATTCGTCGAGATGGTTTTGATAAAGTCATCACTGGCCAAACAACACTTGAAGAAGTGCTACGTGTAACAAGAGAAGATTAACGAGAGTTTTATTATGGCAGCTTTTGATTATCAAGCAGTAAACAGCCGAGGTAAAACGGTAAAGGGTGTAATCGAAGGTGATACTCCCAGGCAAGTGCGAGGTTTATTACGTGATAAAGGCTTAATGCCAACTGAGGTAACGCCGAGTTTACAAAAAACCAAGCAAGCAGCCAATAAATCACGATTTGCTGGTCGAACTAAGGTCTCTGTTGCGGAGCTTGCGTTAATTACACGCCAGCTTGCAACGCTCGTAGAGTCAGGTTTACCTATCGAAGAATCATTGCTTGCTGTCGGTGAGCAATGTGAAAAAAACAGTATGAAAAGTATGGTTATGGCCGTACGTACGAAAGTAACCGAAGGCTATGGGTTGGCTGAAAGTATGGCCGAATTCCCCTATATTTTTAGTGGTTTATATCGTGCGATGGTTGCTGCAGGTGAAAAGTCTGGCTTTCTAGATACCGTACTGAACCGTTTAGCTGATTATACAGAGCAACGTGAGCAATTACGCTCGCAAATAATTCAGGCGCTTATTTATCCAGTCATTATGACCGTCGTGGCGATTGGTGTTATTTCAATACTATTAACTGCTGTAGTACCAAAAATTGTTGGCCAGTTTGATCATATGGGGGCAAATTTACCTGCATCCACTCAGTTTTTGATCAGTACGAGTGATTTTTTAAGAGATTACGGTTTGTATATTCTTGTTCTCATTATATTGTCCATTGCCGGTTTTAATCACTTAATGAAAAAGGCAAAATTTAAATTTGAATTTCATCGTAAAGTCATCAGCTTTCCTGGTGTTGGAAAAATAATTCGTGGTATTAACACCGCTCGTTTTGCACGTACTTTAAGTATTCTTACCGCTAGTGCTGTGCCTTTACTTGAAAGTATGAAAATATCGGGTGAGGTTTTAGAAAACTTATACATCAAGCAGTGTGTAAAAGAGTCGGCCGATAAAGTGCGTGAAGGTACAAGTTTACGCGTTTCTTTAGAGCAAACGAAATTATTTCCACCGATGATGCTTCATATGATAGCCAGTGGTGAAAAAAGTGGCAAGTTAGAACATATGCTGGGCCGCTCAGCAGACAACCAAGACAGAGAGTTTGAAGCGTTAATGAATATATCGCTAAAAGCTTTTGAACCGGCACTGATGGTCGTTATGGCGGGTGTCGTTCTTTTTATTGTTATGGCTATTTTACAGCCTATTCTTCAGTTAAATACCTTAGTAGGAGGTTAGTATGAACAAAGTAAATCAACCGATTAAAACAAACAATAAACAACGAGGTTTTACTTTATTAGAAGTGATGGTGGTAGTCGTGGTCATAGGTTTACTGGGCAGTGTCGTGGTCCAAAATTTAATGGGCAATATGGACACAGCAAAACTTCAAAAAGCGGTACAAGATATTAATGGCTTGGAAACATCGTTAACCATGTACAAAATGGATAATTATAAATATCCAAATACAGAACAAGGTTTAGAAGCATTGGTTGAAGAAACTGATATTGAACCTTTACCACGTCGCTTTCCAAATGGTGGGTACGTTAAACGTTTACCTGATGATCCTTGGGGCAACGCATATCAATTATTAAATCCAGGCGAAAATGGTGATATTGATATTTTTAGCATGGGACCTGATGGAGAACAAGGTACAGAAGATGACATTGGCAACTGGAATCTTGGCGACTACCAATAGGTATAACCCAAAAAAATACCATGAGCCATCATATTAAAAACAGGACACGTAACAACGGTTTTACTTTAATTGAAGTGATGCTAGTTATTGTGCTTGTTGGCCTAATGGTTTCTGTTATCCAGTTTAGTGCTTCTGGAGACAAAGCAGAAGAAACGCTCGAACTGTCCAGTAAACGCTTTGCTGGAATTTTTAACATCGCTGCTGAATATGGCATGTTAAACAATATTGAATTAGGCTTAATGATTGATAAAAAAGGTTATCAATTCCTCGGTTATGATGGGAAAAACTGGACTGATGTATCTGAAAATAAATTATTCAGTCGGTATGAATTACCTGAAGGTGTTGAGCTGGTTTTACAACTTGATGATTTACCCATAGAAGAACCTCAGTTATTTGATACCAAATTATTTAATGAACTACAAGAAGACAATAAAGACCCTGACGATGAACTGAGTGAAGACCGTGATTCGGAAAATAACATAGAAGAAAAAAAACTTATTCCACAAATTTATATACTTTCCAGCGGTGAAATTACACCGTTTAGCTTACGTTTTCAAATAACTCAAAATGATTATACTGAACCAAAATTACATTATACAGTTACGGGTTTGTATACCACACCATTAAGCGTTGAAGGGCCTCTTTTTGATGATGAATAAGGTAAATAAATCACCTAGTACCTTTTTATTAGGTTTTACGCTAATTGAAGTGATGTTGGCGATGGCAATTTTTTCTATTGCAGGCATTGCGTTACTGAGTGCAGCAGACAGTAACTTTAAAAACTTGAGCCATTTAGAAAATAAAGTCTTAGCAAATTGGGTAGCCTCTAATCAACTAGTTGCCGTAACTTTAGACCCCAAATGGCCACCAAAAAACAATAAAAAAGGTAAAGTCGAAATGGCTGGCCAAGAATGGTTTTGGCTACAAAAAGTGATTAAAACAGAAAACAATAATATGCGGTCTGTTGTTGTCGAAATTCGTAATAAAGAAGATCAAAAGTTAGCAGTTTCTAGTATGGTTACCTTTGTTTCGAAGAGTCAGCCATAATGTTTACACCGTTGAAAAGCTCAAAGGCTAGAGGCTTTACTTTATTAGAAGTACTGATTGCCATTGCTATATTTTCATTGATCAGCATGAGCAGCTTCAGTATTTTTAACACCGTATTAAAAAGTAATGAGTCATCAAAAGTTCGCACCGACCGTGTGAATGAATTACAACGTGGTTTTTTATTAATTGAACGTGATTTATTACAAATTGCCGAACGAAGCATCCGATTTAATGGAGAAGCGCCACAGGAAGACTTTATATATACCGATAGTAATAGTTTTTCAGATAGTGAAAGTACATTGGCATTTGTTCGGCACGGTTGGACAAACCCAGGATTACTTTTACCCCGCAGTAATATGCAGTCAGTCGCGTATCAGTTAAATGATGGGACTTTTGAACGGCTTCATTTCAATTTTGTAGATGCGATACAAGGACAAGAACCAAAAGTAAGAAAACTGATCACAGAAATTGAGGAGCTAAATTTCGAATTCTTTTATGAGAAAAAATGGCAAAAAGCAATCATAAAAAAAAGTTTACCCAAAGCTATTGCTGTAGAATTCATCACAACAGATTATGGTTTGATCCGCCGGGAGTTTTTAGTAGCAGGTGATAAAAATGCGCCAGGATAATAACGCTGTTTGGTCATGGGTAAATTTATGAAAAACTCACCTTTCGCTTTTCATGATCAGAGCATACCCGCTAATAAAGTGCGTGGTGTTGCATTAATTACTGTTTTGCTTATTGTTGCACTAGCAGCTGTACTTGTGACACAAATGACAGGGCGGTTGCAGTTGCAAATGCAACGTACCAATAATATCACTTTAAATCAGCAAGCTTATTGGTATGCGATGGGCGCGGAAGCTTTTGCAAAAAGAATATTAATTACAACGTTTGAAGATGACCCAAAAGTGACTCATTTAGAGCAAATGTGGGCGCAGGGTGAAACAAGTTATCCAGTAGATTTTGGGAAAATTACGGGTGAAATTTTCGATATGCAAGCATGTTTTAATCTGAATGCATTAAGAGTTGATAGAAGCGTGGCCCCCCCCGGTTCTGCTAGGCCAGCAATACAAGAGGCTTTTCAGGCATTGATTGTTTCACTAGATGTTGAAGGTGTTAATTCTTTTGAAGCTGAATACATGACTGATGCATTAGTTGATTGGCTGGATAATGACAGTGCTATCGCGAGTGCTGGTGGTGCAGAAGATAATGACTACGCAGCAAAAGAATTTCCTTATTTACCCGCTAATCACTATCTGGCAAGTATCACTGAATTACGGCTGATTGAACATTTTACGATACCCGTTATTAATCAATTAAAAAAGTTTGCCTGTATATTGCCAAATAACGATTTGCATCAGATAAACTTAAATACTATTAGTAGTGAGCAAGCTAATTTATTAGAGGTATTATTGGCTATTCCTTTAGCCGATGCAGAGAAAGCATTGGCTGACCGCCCGGGAGATGGTTTTAAAACGAAGAACGAATTTTTTAGTCTCCCAGACATATCAAAACACAACGCATTAACTCAAGATCAAAAGGATCAATTTGATGTTAAAAGTCAGTATTTTAGATTGAAAAGCATCGCGAGTTTTAATAACAGTTATTTCGCATTAAGTACTTTAATGAAAGTTGAAAGTAATAATAATATCTCAGTAGTTAGTCGTACCATAGGACGAGAGTAATGACCGAAAAGTTATACATCCGATTAGGTAGTAACGCGAAAGACGCGGTGCACTGGTTAATTTTTAGTGATGATAAAGAAGGCATCATTGCGAGTGGTGAACTTCCTCATGCCAATGCGTTAGATCAATTAGCGGAAAAGTCAAAACAACGTGAAGTTATTACGTTTGTGCCTGCGAGTGACGTGAGTTTAAAAAGTTTAAAAGTACCCAGTAAATCTTCAAAAGCCATGCGCCTAGCTGTACCCTATATGCTTGAAGATGAATTGGCACAAGATGTTGAAAACTTATTCTTTGCTTATAACGATATCAAGATCGCTGACAATGAACATAACTGTTTTGTTGCGGTAGTTGAATATGCTCAGCTTGAACTCTGGAATGAATGGCTAAAAAATGCCGCTATTATTTGTAAAAAAATGCTCCCTGATGTATTAGCTATGCCATTGTCAAATGAAGCTAATACGGGGAGCATAATTGTTCTGGGTGAACAAATACTGATTCGCCAAGGACTATGGCAAGGCATCACGATAGACACGAACACTTGGCCATTAATTAGTCAATCGCTTTGCGATACCCAAACAGAAGAGTTAGATCATAACGAAAAAGAAGGTTTAACAGATAATCGAGATAATATAAGTTCAACGGGCTTTTGTTTGAACGCTTATTCAGCATTACCTGAATCAGAGGCTGAACTTACCATAAACCCAATGCCTGAAGAGCTTCCTCTGGCGCTATTAGCCACAACATTTAATAGTGATAAAGCCGGAAAGTTCAACTTGCTGCAAGGTGAATTCAAAACCAAAGAACAGAGGTCACCTGCATTAACAAGTTGGTTTTGGGCTGCAGGTATTGCAACTTTCGCATTATTACTTAATGTTGGTATTAAAGGTGCTGAATTAATACAGCTTAATAGTCAGCAAGCTATATTAGAGCAGCAAATTATTAGCACCTACAAAAAAGCTTTCCCAGAAACTAAACGCGTTCGAATATCAACAATTCGCTCTCAACTCAAACAAAAACTAAAAGAAATCGGTAGCTCTAGCGCTGAAAGTGGCTTCTTAACAATATTGACCCAAGTTCAGCCTGCACTTGCCTTAGTGAAGGATATAAAGCCTCAAACGTTGAAGTTTGATGGCAAACGCAATGAAATTCGTATGCAGGCATTTGCTAGTGATTATCAGTACTTTGATAAATTTAAAATAGCGCTTGAAAAGAGTGATTTAACGGTATCCCTTGGTGCACAAAACAACCAAGGTGAGCAAATATCGGGGTCATTCAGCATTACCAGTAATATCACGACGAAAAAATCAACGAATAACAGTAAGGGACGTTAATGAAAACTTGGTGGCAACAATTAAAAAGCGCTGAGCAACGACTCGTTACTATGATGAGCTTTGCTGTGGTGCTGTTCTTATTTTATAGCTTGGTTTGGCAACCACTGGAAAATAACATCAATTCCACACAACAAAAATTAGTTAGACAACAAACTCTTTATACCTGGGTGCAAGAAAGTGCACAGCGCTATCAGCAGGCTAAAAAGAGCAGTGCATCAACCGGCAGTAAAGGTAGCCTTTCAAGTATTGTTAACAGCAGTGCAGGTAGGAATAATATATCGATTGATCGCATACAACCGCAAGGTGAAGACCTACAAGTATGGATCGACGAAGTGCCATTTACTCAATTACTCAGTTGGCTTGAATTCTTAGCAAACAATGAAGGTTTATTAGTGAAAAGTATTGATTTAAGTAAAGCAGATCGTAACGGTGTAGTGAGAGTTCGTCGCTTACAATTAGGAAAAGGTTAATGAAAAAATGGTTTGCTTACGGAGCAATTTTCTTTAGTGCTTATTTAGTTTTTTTAATGGCCACCATGCCTGCAGCGTGGGTAGTAAGTTTTGTTCATTTACCAAAAAACAGTCAAGTATCTGAACTTTCAGGCACTGTATGGCAAAGTTACGCAAAAAAAGTGCGCATTAATGATGTTGAAATTAATGACGTGAGGAGTGAATTAAGCTTCTTCTCATTACTGATGCTTGACCCAAAAGTAAGGGTAAACTTTGGTGGTGCATTAGTCAGTGGGCCGGAAGGAAAGTTAACCGCTACTCAATTACTTGGTCAAATTAAAATAACGGATGTAGATATAAGTTTAGTGGCGAATCAAATTGCTGAAAAACTTAATTTAGCTATACCTGTAGAAGCTCATAACGTTATTGATATAAAAATTGATGAGTTTATTATTGGCAAGCCTATCTGTGAAGAAATGAAGGGTATTATTCAATGGAAAAAAGCATCAGTGACGGCATTGTCTGAAAAGGTAAGTCTAGGGGCATTATCCGCTAATTTAGCCTGCGAAAAAGGTGCACTAACTTTTATAATGTCACCTAAAAACGATCTGGGATTAACGTTTACGGCTTATTTACATAGCATGAATAAAGCCTCTGGTAATGGTTTTTTAATACCCGGTGTTAATTTTCCCAAAAAAATAAAACCTATATTACCGTTTATTGGTAAGGCTGATAAACAAGGACGTTATCGATTGAATTTTTGATTGCTACTTAACTCGTTAATCTAACGAAGTTAAGTAGCAATCATCCTGGTGGTATTCAGGATGAATAACACGCATTAATTACCTAACGGGATGCTTTATTACGTCATCAATTAAGGTTCTAAAATCTGACGTCGATGGAAAATGGTTAATTGTACGTATTGGTTTTTGACTATCAGGATTTTCTACGGCTAATAAATGCTTAATGCCATATAGTTCAGCTGACTCTAAAATATTAATACTATCATCGACAAATAAAGTGTTCTCGAGAGTAAATCCTTGTTTATCTTGTAAACGCTCCCATAATAGTTGTGACTCTTTAGTCACGCCAAATTCATGAGTCGAGTATAAAACATCAAAATACTTGTCGAGTTGAGTGCGTTCGATTTTAAGGGACAAACTATCAGGATGAGCATTAGTAACGAGAATTATCTCTCGGCCACTCTCTCGTAATGCCAACATAAAGTCATGTGCATCACTTCGCAAACTGATTAAGTGCTGTATTTCGCGTTTCAATGATTGAATGGGTAAATTTGTTAGCTCAGCCCAATAATCTAAACAGTACCAATCAATTGTTCCGGCCACTTTTTCAAAATGGATTGCTAAGTCTGCTTTCGCTTGTTCCAATGAAATTTTTGCTGCTGTACTATAACGTAAAGGCAAATGATGGAGCCAAAAATGGTTATCAAAATGTAAATCGAGAATCGTGCCGTCCATATCTAAAAGAACGGTAGAAATTTTTGACCAATTGAGCATATTTATTTTCCTTTGAGCAATTATTTATTAATTATATCTAAAGTTAACGTGCTATTCTAAAACTATATTATTAATATTTTACTGTTAGGTTTTCGCCACCATGAGCAATATTCTGACACTCCCCGAAATTACTCATCGTAAACAAGTTGCCAAAAGTCGGTTGTTTGCTATTGAACAAATAGATCTCACCTTTAGCAATGGCGTAAAACGAGAATATGAGCGGATGCAAGGCTATGGCCGAGGCGCTGTATTGATCGTACCTATGCTAGACTATGAAACATTATTGCTGGTTAGAGAGTATTGTGCGGGCACACATAGCTATGAACTTGGCTTCCCCAAAGGGCTTATTGATGCTGGTGAAAGTGCAGAGCATGCTGCTAATCGTGAATTAAAAGAAGAGGTGGGTTATGGCGCAGAAAAACTCACTCATGTTCATCGAGTAGCAATGGCACCTGCTTTTTTTGCTGCATCAATGGAAATATATTTAGCGGAACATTTGTATACTGAAAAATTACCCGGTGATGAACCTGAAGAGCTAGAAATAGTTACTTGGAAAATAGCTGATTATCAATCTTTACTTGCACAACCTGACTTTAATGAAGCAAGAAGCATCGCGGCGTTAATGCTAGTGAAAGATTTAAATGACAAAATATCTAATGAAATCTCGATAAAAAAATTAAGTGAACGCCCATGAACAGTGAAAAATTACTCGCCGTTGCGATAGAGAGTGCAAAAAAAGCAGGCATTGAAGTTGCTAAACACTACAAAACGGGTGATTACACTTCAGAAATGAAAGAAGACAATAGTCCTGTAACCAGTGCAGATTTGGCATCTAACGATGTATTGATGCAAGAGCTTTCCCGGTTAACGCCAGATATACCTGTAATTTCTGAAGAGGTGGGTGCATTGCCGCTTGTTGAACGAAAAAAGTGGTCACGTTATTGGTTACTTGACCCCATTGATGGTACCGGTGAGTTTATTATGGGCAGTGGAGATTTTGCCGTTAATATTGCATTGGTTGAAAATGGTTGGCCTAGCATTGGTGTTATACATGCGCCAGATCACCAACTGACCTATTACGGACAAAATAACCTGGGTGCTTTTAAGGAAAGTGAACGCGGTAGCAAGCAAATTTATGTCGCTAAATATGATGGCAGCAGGAAAATAAAAATAGCCATTAGCCGCCGACAAGAGCTCAGTTTAATGGAGCAATACCTTAATACCGAAAACTTTTCCTTTGAATATGTTGCGTTGGGTAGTTGCTCACTTAAAAACTGCCTCATTGCGGAAGGTGGTGCAGATTGCTATTTGCGTATTGGCCCTACGGGTGAGTGGGATACTGGTGCGAGTCATTGTATAATCGAACAAGCCGGAGGTTCAATTATTGATAGTGAATTTTTACCATTAACTTATAATCAACGTGAAGGTTTAATGAATCCAGACTTTATGACCTTAGGTTCGAATAATATACCGTGGAATAACATTGTTAAACCGCACCGAGCTCGACGCTCATAATTTTATATATACTTTATCAGGACGTTTTATGCGCAATTTATCAATTTTTATTTTAAGTCTTTCAATATTAATATCTGCTCCAGCTTATAGTGCTTGGAAACTTGATTCGAGCCAATCCTCTTTAACTTTTGTTTCAATCAAAAAAGGTACTATTGCGGAAAATCATCGTTTTAAAGCTTTTTCTGGTAATATTAATCATAAGGGCGTTGCAAATTTTAGCATTGACTTAAACAGTGTTGATACCAATATTGCTATTCGTGACAAGCGTATGGCAGACTACTTATTTGAAACAGCAAAATTTGCAGAAGCAAATTTTAGTGTGCAGCTCAATCAAAATGTTATCGATGCAATTGCTTCGGGCTCAAGTAAAAAAATGTTACTTAAAGGCAGTCTTAATTTACATGGCCAAGAGCAAGATGTTGCGATAGAGGTAATGGTGATGAAGTTAACTGAAAAAAACATGGTGGTAACTACATTACAGCCAGTCATTATTAAAGCAGAAGACTTTGCTTTAATGGCAGGTATTAATAAATTAAAGTCCTTAGCAAATTTACCGAGTATTGCTTATAGCGTTCCGGTTAGCTTTGTTTTAACCTTCACAGACTAAAGATGACAGGAAAACACCTTTGAGTGTTTTATCTTGTATCAATTTTAACGTAATTATTCTTGCTCATTTTCTTGTTGATCAAACTGGTCAATGGGCAAAATATTTACGGTGTCATGCAGCTCAGAATAAACTAAGAATGCACTACCATTAGCGAGTTGCTGTTTTACTTGTGCAACTTTACTGGCTAAGGGTATATCATTCTCACCGTATTCTGTTCCTTCACGTAAAACAAACTCTCTAATAATACTGGTTAAGGTATCTGGTTGTAGATTTTTATATGGGATGATCATAGATGACGCTCTAAAAAATTTGGTACACGATGTTCTAGCCAAAATATAGGTCTTAAAGGGTTATTACCATTGATAAATCCAACATGGCCTCCACCTTTACTCACTTCAAAACAAATGTTTTCTGGAATGCTGCTGATGTCACAAGTATTTTCATCACAAAGGAATGGATCGTCATTTGAATGAATAATTAAGCAGGGTTGTTTAATTTTATCCAAAATAAAGCGTCCACTGGCTTTACGGTAATAATCTTCAGCGCTATCAAAGCCATTAATGGGAGCTGTAACTTGTTGATCAAATTCCCATATGGTTTTAATATCATCTAACTTATGGTGAAGCTTTTGTGATAATGGCGCTGAAAGTAAGTTACTGGCCATTTTATCTTTAAGACTATCTTTAAGCATTCCGACTAAGTACTTCTGATATATACGAGAAAAACCTTGGTTGATCCGCTTACTACAGCTTGCTAAATGTAAGGGAGCACAAATAATGGTTGCTGCTTGATAAGGGTTATTTGGCTCTTCCGCTAAATAACGCGCTAATACATTTCCACCCAGAGAAAAACCAATGATTGTCATTGGAAGTTGTGGGTATTTTTGGTTTAAAAATTTACTTAAATAGCTAATATCTTCAGTATCGCCGCTATGATAAGAACGAGCTTGTCTATTAATTCGACCGCTGCAGCCTCTAAAATGCATGAGTACCCCGAGCCAATTTTTTTCTTTTATTGCGCTCATCATCCCTTTAGCGTAATGGCTATTCACTGATCCTTCTAAGCCATGAAGAACGACAACGATAGGACGAGTTTCATTTTTTTGGGGAATGTCAGTCCAGGCTAAATCAATAAAATCACCATCAGGTAATTCTATCGTTTCACTGTTTGTTGTTAACTGTTTTTTAGACCGTAAAAATTTGGCAAAAATAGTCTGGCAATGAGCGTTTTTTAGCCACCAAGCTGGAATGAATCGACTTTGAGTAAACATTTTAAAGTATTAGAAATCTGAAGTAATTTGTTAATGGCACGATTGTATGTGAATTGAAAATAAATAGATATTATCAGCAAGAAATAAAGACTAGCGAGTCAATGTTATGAAGAAATTATTACTTCATATTACTTGATTAATAAGTATACCTTTACGGGACTCGTCATCTTTAAAGATTAACGTTAATGAGGTATTTTCAGTGATTTTTTTAAGAAAATAATAAATATAAAAAGCACTAATACCTAAAAGAATAGCTAAACCGCCAAAAGAATAAATCACAATAGGATCATTCATAAGCATATTGAAAAATTTCATAACAGACTCCATAAACGTTAATGAGCTATAACAAAAATGGCTATAACTTAATGTTATAGCCATTTTATATGCAGAGTGACTTTATGGTTGTGATATAGATCAATTATGCTAAAAATTAACTGTTGAGCCTTTAAATAATTATTTAAGGAGCATTTTATTGTTTAGTTTTTAATTCTTCCTGCTCAATAAATTGTTTATAGAGTCTATCTGCTTTTTCTCTTGCTTGACTTATTTCTAAACTATTGAGTTTCAATGCATCCATATCACGACTTTTTTTTGCATTTTCATAACCATTACTTGCTGAAATAATATTCCAAACATAAGACATTTTAATGCTTTTCTCTACACCTAACCCTTCAAAATATAACAGTGCTAAATTAAACTGTGCTAAAGCGTAATTTTGCTTCGCTGCAGTTTTATACCAACGGGCAGCTTTTTTGTAATCTGTATTGGTTCCTTGTCCATTGAAGTACATTACACCCAGATTAAATTGCGCAGCGACTAAATCTCTTATTGCCGATCTTTCCATGAGTGCAAAAGCGGTTTGTAAATCTTGTTCAACTATTTCCCCTTCCGAATACAACAAAGACAAACTAAATAATGCGTCGGGATGATTTTGTGAAGCAGCAAGTGAAAATAACTCCAATGCTTTGTCGGGATTTTTTTGAACACCGTAGCCATTTAAATAAATGACGGCCATTTGATACTGAGCAGGAGAGTATTCTTGAGCCAACAAGGGTTCAAATTCATTAATAGCCGCTTTAAAATTACCGCGGTTTAATTCATAAATGCCTTGGTCAAGATCTCCTCGAAAGGCAAAGCTTGAAAAACTAGTCAGTAAAAATAGACAAAAAAGGACAAATGCAGTTTTTTTCATAATTTTCTCATTATTTTAATAGTATTATTTATAAGTGTAGCAAGTAATTGAAAATTTATGACTAAATTTTTATATTGAGACTTGTGACATAATATCTTCAATTTTTTCTTCTATTTCAAGCCAATGCATTTCATTCTCTTCAATGTCTGCTTTGAGTGAAGCTTGTTGTTTAATGAGGGTTGCTAAACGTGATTTATGTTCACTCTGATATATTTCACTTTCAGCTAAGAACCCTTCAACAGCCGCTAATTCGATTTGCCAATGTTGTACTTTTTTCTCGTATTTATCTGCTTGCTTGCGTAAAGGTGATGCTTTTTTACGTAACTCTGCTTGTTCTTTGCGTATTTGTTTTTTATCAACTGTTTCTACAGACTTTATTGGTTTGGTATTTTTTAGTGTTTGTTTTTTGTCTTCATTAAGCCATTGTTGGTAATCGTCGATGTCACCAGAAAATTCAGTAACACGACCATTGGCGACTAAGAAAAATTCATCAACACATGATTCCAATAAAAATCGATCATGGGCAATCAAAATAATCGCCCCTTCAAAATCTTGTAAAGCAAAAACGAGTGCTTGACGCATTTCTAAGTCGAGATGATTAGTGGGTTCATCGAGCAGTAACAATTGGGGTTTTTCATTAACAATTAATGCTAATACGAGTCGTGCTTTTTCGCCACCAGACATAGTCCCTACAGGAGATAATGCTTGATCACCGGTAAAACCAAAGCTACCTAAAAAGCTACGCGCTTGTAATTCAGTCGTTTCAGGTCTTGCACGAACAATATGTTCAATGGCACTACTTGGCATGTGCAATTGCTCAAGTTGATGCTGAGAAAAGTAACCGATGGTTAACTCTTGTGCACAATAGCGTTCGCCATTAATCAACGCTATATCACCCGCCAATGACTTTATCAGCGTAGATTTACCCGCACCATTTCTCCCTAAAAGACCAATTCGGCTTCCTGGAACAAGTGTTAAGCCAACATCACGTAAAATAATAGTATCTTGATTATAGCCACAGGTCGTTTCTTTTAACGCTAACAAAGGATAAGGCAAAGTTTCAGGTGTTTTGAAACTAAAAGTAAATTGACTGTCGACATGTGCGGGTGCCAAGTCAGGCAATTTTTGTAAGCGTTTTAGACGACTTTGTGCTTGTTTTGCTTTACTCGCCTTTGCTCTAAAACGGTCAACAAATGAGGTTAAATGGGCAACTTCTTTTTGTTGTCTGTTAAATTGAGCGTCTTGTTGGGCTAAATGTTCGGCACGCTGGCGTTCAAAAGCGGTATAATTACCAGAATATAACTTTGCTTCTTGGTGCTCAATATGAAGTATTTGTCCGATAACATCATCAAGAAAATCTCTGTCATGTGATATCAGGACTAATGTGCCGGTGAATCGCTTTAACCAGCGCTGTAACCAAATTACTGCATCTAAATCTAAATGGTTGGTTGGTTCATCGAGTAATAATAAATCTGCACGGCTGATCAACGCTTGCGCCAAATTAAGGCGCATTCGCCAACCACCAGAAAACTCTTTAACTGCATTGCCCAGTTGTTCTTGTAAAAAACCTAAACCATGCAACAACTCGCTGGCACGTGCCGGTAAACTGTAACCATTGATTGCGTCAATATGATTAATAATTAATGCTTCTTGGTTGCCGTCGTCATTTAATCGAGCTTGCTCAAGGTTTTGTTCTAGTTGACGGAATTCTTTATCACCATCCATCACATAATCTAAAGCCGATTTTTCAAGCGCGGGTGTTTCTTGTTTTACTGTTGCTACATCCCAACCTGCCGGCATATTAACATCGCCTCGGTCAGGTTGTAATTCACCTAACAAAGCAGCAAATAAAGAAGATTTTCCACAGCCATTAGCGCCAACTAAGCCGACTTTGTGATTAGGATGAATGGTAAAGCTTGATGTCTTTATGAGGTTTTTAGCGCCTCTATCTAAGCTTAAGTCGGTGGCTATAATCATGTTTTTTTTTACTCATTTCAATTCAGATGGCTATTGTCCTTTTCCTATCAACAAGATTCAAGGTAAAATAATGTAACTGAATTTTATTTAGACAGAAAAACGTGAAAAAAAGATTTATTGCTGCTGCTATTTGCCCCAAATGTAATGCTATGGATACTCTGGCATTAACAAAAGAAAACAACGTAGAAAACGTGACTTGTGTTAGTTGTGGACATCAAATGTCACAGCCTGAAGAACATGTTGTTAAAGAAGTGCGTCCGTTAGAACAAGTGATCGGTATATTTAAACAAGAATAGGGTGCAACCTGAAATATAGTCAGAAAAGCACCGAATCATTTGCTTTTATTATTAGTAATGAGGTGGTGGTGGCTCTATATCTTGGGATTCACTTTGACCCGGCGTATTATCTTTTACTCGGTTGGCAATTAATGTCAGCTGCGATTTAAGCTCTGCAATTTCTGATTGATGAACAGCCAGTTCATTATTTAATTGCTCAATCATATCGTCTTGAAAGGCATTGCGAGATTCTAACGCTTCCACACTCTCCTGTAATTTGATTATATTTTGGGGTATTTCTGTTGCCATGGTTTTAGATTACCTAACGCTATTTTCTTTGCCAAAGTTCAGCGTAGCCAGATGAACTTTCAGTGATTATTTGTTTCTTTCCTCGAAAGGCGACACTATACACTACCGCACCCGCAGCACGAATACTTTCTTTTGGTGTAACTCGCCAACTGTCAAGTCGTTCACCGGTCGCTATGCTCCAAAGATTAACCTTTCGAGTGGGTGCCCCTGTAAGTAGTTTAGTGCCGTCATCTGAAAATTGAACAGAGCTAAAAATCTCATGGCGGTTAAAGTATTGTAATTGGCTAATGCGCTTACCTGTTTTTAAATCCCAGATATTTGATGATTTCTGACTATCAGCAGTAAAAGCAAAGCGACCTTTAGGATCTAATGCCACCATAGTGACACGGCTAGGATGATTAAATCGATAAATAATCTGACCACTTTGTGTATCCCATATATAAGCAATGTAATCGTTTCCACCGGAAATAGCGATACGACCGTTAGGTAACATATCAACCGAATTGATTTTTTCTTTATGGCCTAAAAATTCTAACCGACGGCCGTTACTCATTGTAATATGTACAACGGTTCCATTACTTTTACCGAGTAAAATAAAGTCCCCATTGTTAGACAAAGCAATATCACGAATTGTAGATTCACGTACTTTCCAATAACCTTCAGATTCACCGGATGTTATATTCCATAAAGCAAAGGCTTCCCGGTTTGCAGTTAGTGCATGGCTGTTGTTGTTAGCTATGTCAGCTAATAATACTAAATTATCGCTACTGTTTTGTTTTTGTGACCAACGGTATTTTAAAGCGTTGTTCTCCAGATCCCATAGACTTAAACCATGATGAATAGAAGAGACAACACTGTACTTACCATCATTAGAGATATTAGCAGCATATGCGCCTTCCTTTGCATGCTGCCAGCGGTGCACAGGTTTGTCGCCCGCTGGTTGACAAGCACTGTTCACTAGGGATAGTAGGCAGATGAAAAGCAGTGTTACCTTGTTATTACACTCAATCACAATATTAATACTTTTTTCTTGGTTAATTTATCGTTAGTATAAGCCGCATTGTCTAACAATACACAATATTTAATCAATGGCTTAGGGGGAGTTTCTCCAACTGGGTACTAAGTTACGTTAACGGAGAAGAAATGAAATTATTTAAGCCAACTATTTTAGCTATTGCACTTGTATCAGTGCTTGGTTGTCAAGAAGCAGTAAAAGAAACTGAGACTGCCCCCGCACCTGTTTTAGAAACTGAAGTGCAAAAGCAAGCTTACAGTTTAGGTGCTTCAATTGGTATGTACATGCAAAAGAATCTTGATCAACATGAGAAGTTGGGCCTACCACTTGACCAAGCGTTAATTACACGCGGGTTTACTGATAGTCTTGCTGGAAAGTCGATTATAGAAAAAGAAGAAATTCAAGCATTGTTAACGAATCTTGATAAAGAAATGAAATCAAAGCAACAAGAAGCAACGACAGCTGATTCTGCAGCAGCAGTGGCTGAAGGTAAAAAATTCTTAGAAGAAAATGCCAAGAAAGAAGGTGTAAAAATAACTGAATCAGGTATTCAGTATGTCGTTATCACTGAAGGTGAAGGCGAAAAGCCTAGCGCTACTGATACAGTAACCGTTCACTATAAAGGTACTTTTTTGAACGGTGAAACTTTTGATAGTTCATACGAACGAAATAAGCCAGCAGTGTTCCCGTTAAATCGTGTAATTAGCGGTTGGACGGAAGGCGTACAGTTAATGACAGTGGGTTCAAAGTATACGTTTACTATTCCATCTGATTTAGCCTATGGACAAAATGGTAATCCACCACGTATTCCGGGCAACTCAGTATTACAGTTTGATATTGAATTATTAGAGATTAAAAAAGCAGCTGAACCAGAAGAAGTTACTCAATAGTTAGTCACTACTTCGCTGTCTAAAAGCCAATTGTGTCAGCAATTGGCTTTTTTATGTTCAGGATGAACGGTATGTCACGATCACATGGATGTGAAAGAGCGACGATGT
>JASDWX010000016.1:80394-92264 GCA_041890515.1 Alteromonadaceae bacterium | reverse complement strand
ATTCATAACAGTTATCCGTCCATATGTACTTACTTGTCTGCCTATATCTGAGCCTAATAAAGAAAGTTTTTTTACACGAAAGTAATTAATGAGGTTAATATATTTATTATACATTTTTATTAACATAACATTTCCCTAAATAAAGCCAAAAGCAGGCTAATATAAGTTGTAGAGTAAGTAATGAGAACATAACACCATATAAACCATACAAGTATGCAAAAAAACTTGTAATTATTACTTGATATATCGTAGCCATTAGATTCAAATATAAAGAATAGGTAGGATTGACGGTATTAGAAAAAATGCGAACCCACCATAAAAGTGAAGTTATTAAGCTTGTTGATAACACTATATATAAATAAATGGAGTAGTTAGGGTTAAAGCTTAGTTTCATTAGCTCAAAAATGAACTCTATATTAAAAGCAATAATTGCACCAAAAACAATGACTAAAATCGCAATATACCTTGTAGCTTTAAATATTAATCTTTTCATTTCATTAGCTTTATGAAGTTCAAAGCAGATTATCATTTTTGGATAAAATAACATAGATAATGGCTGAACCAAAATGGCAATTGGACTAATTATTTTTTTAATCGTTTGGTATATACCTACTGATTCCGCATTGACAAAGTAACCTAATATTAGGTTCTCAACATTCTGATTTCCAGCTTTTAAACTACTTGATAAGAAAGTTTTAAGATTGAAGTTCCAATATTCATTAATAAGCGATCTATTATACAAAATATCGTATTTTTGATATTCTCTTCTTACATTCAATAAAAAAAACAAAAACATTATCCCCCAAGAAAGAATACTTGAAACCACAAGGGAAACTATAAGTATTTTCAATGTGTTGTCATAAAATATAATACCTAACACAATGAAAATTACATTAAGAATAGCCGATAAAGCATTAAAAGAATTGATAACACTAAATCGCTCTTTTGCCTGAAAAAAACCTATTGCAGTCCCTTTTAGAAAACCAAAAAACACGACAAATGCATAGAGAAATAATTCAGAACCTAGTTTGCTGTCTTTCAAGAAGAGCTCTGCAAAGCTCGTTGCTGAAAAGTAAGCTAATAATAACAATAATAAAGCGGTGAAAAAGTCGACAATAACGCCAATGAAAACTGTTAACTTTGCGTTTGAGAAGTTAGAATTTAATTCTTCTCTTTTCAAAAAACGCGTTACAGCTTCAGAACTACGTGCAGTAACAACTGATGCAAAAATACCAATTGTTGCCACAATAATAGAAAATTCACCGAAAACTTCTAAGCCAAAATATCGGTTAATTAAAAATAACTGTGCAAAACCTGCAAGAATTACAATCCCCTGACTGGCATAACTAAATAACAAATCTTTTTTAAACTTGTTTTGGAATAATTTATCGAACACTTATTATTTATTACCTATAAAGCGAATCAAACCTGTATACTCTAAAACGTTTAATGCATACGACTTAGCAATGAGTAAGTATTTTGATTGGACATTAAAAGGTATCGTTCTAACTAGTGCTTCTGGTACAATTTTTTTAGAAAACTTCTCTATTATTTCGGAATGCTTATACTCATGATTTATTGCAAGTTTACCCACCTTAGTTTGGAACTTTTTAATTTCGTTGTCTGCATTAAAACTAACGTTTTCTCCCTGCCATTCTTTCATGTAACTTTTAATATACCATTCGAACTTACATTCAAAGTCAGCTAGAGTTTCAATACCAAAGACATCGGTAAAATAAAAGGGGAATTTATCATGAAAGCCACCTTTCCAGCCATACCTAGTCCCATTATATTCTAGGACATCTACATCCAATGTAATGTCATTTATAAAATCAACATTTATAATAAAAGGTAGCAATGAATTCGGATAGCAAATTTTATCATACAACTGAAATGCTTTCGCAAAATATCCAAAAGGCTGGTTATTTGCTTTTAACTTGTTTAGGTATATTCTCATATTGAGAGAGTTATCATCATCTAAATATGAATTTATTGCTGAACATACAACAAAGTCTATGCCATCATTTTTAGCCCGCTCAACCGATAGATTATAGGCATTATATATTTTATATATACTGAAAGTTTCAAGTTCATTTTCATCTATATCTAACAGTACTTCATCGTCAATTATAAACTCTACATTATCAAACTCTATATTTAAGTCTACGTTTGCCCGAGTAGTCGTGTACAAATAGACTTTATCGAATGCTTGCGAGTGATTAGCAAGCGCTTCCTTCCATATATATTGATAACCATATCGATCTAAAGCCCCTATAGGAATACAACAAGCAACACTTACGTTTTTATTTTTCATCTAAAATTTATTACCTTATGGGGACTAGTGTTCTTCTGTAATTTTAAATAAATTTATGGCAATAATAATACTATTAACGTCTTCTTCACTTAAATGTGATCCTATTGGAAGAGATAATACATTCTCATGTATTATCTCAGTAATAGGTAGAGACAAGTTTTCCATATCACTATAAGCTAATTGCTTATGAGGAGGTAAGGGATAATGAATTAGCGTCTCTATAGAGTTATTGCAAAAATGCTTATACAATTTTTCTCTATGCTCACAAAGAACTACAAATAAATGCCATACATGAGTTTCCTGACTCTTAATTTTTGAAACTTTAATAAGTGGATTTGTTATTTCTGTTATATAGCGCTTGGCTATATTTTGACGAATTAAAAGCTCACTATCTAAATATTTCAATTTGACAGTTAACATAGCCGCTTGCATTTCATCTAATCGGCTATTAACCCCTTGATACGAATGTTTGTACCTTTCTGATGAACCATAATTAGATATAGCCTTAATCATTTCATAAAGCTCTATGTCATTTGTAGTAACAGCTCCAGCATCACCTAAAGCACCTAGATTTTTACCTGGGTAGAAACTAAACGCTCCAGCATGCCCCCATGAACCGCACTTTTTTCCATCAAGCATAGCACCATGAGATTGAGCACAGTCTTCAAGCACAAGTAAAGAGTGTTTTTCTGCAATAGCCATAATATCAACCATCGGCGACATTTGGCCATAAAGATGAACGGGTAAAATGACTTTGGTTTTTTTAGTAATTGCTTGTTCTAAATTTTTAACATTCAAATTATAGGTGGTAGGATCGGGCTCAACAAGCACTGGTACTAATTTATTCTCTGTTATGGCTAAGATAGAGGCAATGTATGTATTAGCTTGTACGATAACCTCATCACCTTCTTTTATTTTCCCAAGCTCTTTCCAAGCTCTTAAAGTAAGAGTTAAAGCATCGAGTCCGTTAGCAACACCAATACAATGGTCTGTAAAACAGTATTTAGCAAATTCACTTTCAAATGACTCCACATATTTACCACGTATATACCAGCCTGAATCAATCACATCAATACAAGCTGCTTTTAACTCTTTTTCATATTTGTTGTTAATTACCTTTAAATCTAAGAACTTTATCATTTCTCTTTCTCAAATATTGTTATCAATTCTGCCGACAATGGATTATTAGCTTCCAAATACTCAGTAATGTTTTTTCCGGAATAATCTCTATGCTCAGAGTCAGCTCCGAGACTTAATAAATACTTTACAAATGAAACGTTCCCAATTTTGAATGCATTATCTTTAGCGTACATCAAAACAGAAGTACCATTAAAATTTTGATCATTTATATCCGCACCTAAATTTAGTAAATGATCGATTATATCGCTATGGCCATTATATGCTGCGACGATAATTGGGCTCCATCCTTTACCATTTTTTTCATTTAGTAAAGTTGGATTTGATTCCAAAATCGATGTACACCCGAATAAATCACCTGAAGTACAAAACATTAGAAGCTCGCAAAGCTGGTCGATAAATATTTTGATATCGTAATCAATAGTTGAAATTTTAAAGAAATTATTATTTTCTTCCAAAATTGAGCCAGCTTTTTTAGATGATTTAGTTGGCAAAATTTTTGACCAAGAAATATCTACACCATTAATTTTGAGTAGCTGATAATTTCTAAAACTAAACGCTCTGATTGTGTTTTGTATCTCCCAGGCAGTTTTATTAAGTTCGAGCTCTAAATTATTATAAGTAACACTGTTTTTACTGTAATAAGAACTTTCGCTTGCAGGCTGTTTTACTGCTGTAAAGTTATTTTCAAATAGTGGTTCAAGGCTATTTATAACAAGTGTCGTCCCCTTCGAAATATATTCAGCATACAATTGAGAGGAATTTTGAATGTTATCTAACATAAACGTAGATTGAGCAATTAATTTTCCGGTATCTATACCCTCATCGATACAATGGAGAGTTACACCACTTTTATTCTCTCCATTTAACAATGGTAAAATCGATGTATACATTCCTTTATATTTTGGTAATAATGAAAAGTGAATATTAAATAACCGATCAGTTACAAAGCAATTAGGCTTTATAATTTGATCAAATTCTAGTGACAAAAATATTGCATTTTTTAAATTATACACTGCCGATAATCTAGTTATAATAACTCCATTATTTTCACAGTATTTTTTAAAAGAACGCTGAAAAGAATCTTGCCCACTATCTGTTTTATTACATATGCCGTATAAATTAATATTTGGATAATGAAGTTTTATATATTGACATACACTTACAGCTATATTGTTTTTACCTGCTATGATTAAATTTAATGTATCAGGCATTTTTCACACTTTCTAAAAAGTCATTATAATCACGAATATAGTCCTCTTCGTCATAATGTTCACTTGCTATGACCATCAAAATACAATCTGAACTAAAGACCTTCATCTCACGCCACTGCATGTGCTCAATTAAAAGACCTTTAGTAGGTGAATTTAAAGTAACACTTTCACGTTTTTTTCCATCATCTAAAGTAATTTGACAATGACCAGCAATACAGAATGCCACTTGCCGAAGCGCTTTATGGGCATGAAAACCACGGGTTACCCCTTGCTTCGTATTAAAAATATAGTACACACGTTTAATCGCGAACGGGATGCTCTTATTCGCCTCTAATGATACCAATTCACCTCGATCATCACCTAGGGAGTTGATCTCTAATAACTTAATTAAGCTCACTTATCTTCCTTAAGTAAAACATCTAGGTATTGACCATAGCTGTTTTTACTCATTTTTTTTGCTGATTCCTCTAGCCTATCTCTAGAAAGCCAACCTTTCCGCCATGATATTTCTTCCAAACAGGCTACTTTAAGCCCTTGCCTGTGCTCAATGGTTTGCACAAAGTGGCTTGCCTCTAATAAACTTTCATGTGTTCCAGTATCTAACCAAGCAAAACCACGCCCAAGTATTTCTACATTTAAATTACCCCGTTCTAGATACACGTTGTTAATACACGTTATTTCTAACTCACCGCGTGGTGAAGGTTTAATTGATTTTGCTATTTCAATTACATCATTGTCATAAAAGTACAATCCAGTTACAGCGTAATTTGATTTTGGTACTGTTGGTTTTTCTTCGAGAGATATTGCTTTCATTTCATTATCAAATTCAACCACACCAAATCGTTCAGGATCTTTAACTTGATAACCAAATACTGTGGCGCCTTTACAATTATTCGCTGCACTCACTAGCTTAGGTGAAAAACCTTGACCATAAAATATATTGTCACCAAGTACCAAGGAAACAGAGTCACTCCCAATAAAATCTTCACCTATTATGAACGCTTGTGCTAAACCAGCAGGTGTTGGTTGTATGGCATAGAAGATGTTGATACCAAATTGCTTACCATCTGATAATAACCGTTTATACCCTCCTACATCTTCTGGAGTTGATATAATTAAAATATCACGGATACCAGCCAGCATTAATACTGATATAGGATAAAAAATCATAGGCTTATCATAAATTGGTAGTAATTGCTTAGATACACCTTGAGTTATCGGATAAAGCCTTGTACCCGAACCACCTGCTAAAACGATGCCTTTCATTTATTTATCCTCAATTCCTAATCTTTGACCGGTATATGAACCATCTAATACATGACTCCACCATTTTTTATTATTTAAATACCATTGAATGGTCTTTCTTATGCCTGACTCAAAAGTCTCTTCAGGTGTCCAACCAAGCTCGCGTTCAATTTTTGATGCATCAATAGCATAACGTACATCATGCCCAGGCCGGTCTTTCACATAAGTAATTAAGCTTGAAAAACCACCTTTATCACTATTATTTCTTGAATATGGATTATCTGGCTGGAGTTCTTCTAATAAGCTACAGATGGTTTTTACTACATCGATATTTGCTTTCTCATTATGACCACCAACATTATAGGTTTCTCCAATTATCCCCTTAGTAGCCACGAGATAAAGCGCGCGGGCATGGTCTTCCACATAAAGCCAGTCACGAATTTGTTGTCCATTACCGTAGATGGGTAATGCTTTACCTTCTAAAGCATTTAATACCATTAGTGGTATTAATTTTTCGGGAAAATGAAAGGGACCATAATTATTTGAACAATTCGTCACGACTGTTGGCAAACCATAAGTTCTTAACCATGCTCGAACAAGATGGTCACTTGCAGCTTTTGAAGATGAATATGGGCTACTTGGAGAATATGAAGTTTCTTCAGTAAATAAATCGGTTGTACCTTTTAAGTCACCATATACTTCATCGGTGGAGATATGGTGGAAGCGAAATAATGATTTTTTATTTGGTTCTAAAGACAACCAGTATTTACGAGCCACCTCAAGCAAAGTATAAGTCCCAATTATATTAGTTTCTATAAATTCTTTAGGGCCATCTATTGAACGGTCTACGTGGCTCTCTGCCGCCAAATGCATGACTATGTCCGGAGAATACGCTTCAAATACACGTTCTAGTTCATTACGATCACAAATATCAACTTTTTCAAAATCATAACGTTCATTAGATGAAACACTAATTAGAGATTCTAAATTCCCTGCATAAGTAAGCTTATCAACGTTTAACACTTCGTCGGACGTGTTCTTTATAATGTAACGGATTACGGCAGAACCAATAAAACCAGCTCCTCCTGTTATCAATACTTTCATATTTTATTACTTCTTAAAATTTAATAATGAGTCGATAAATTACAATTATTCTAAATATTCGAATGCTTAAGACATAATTTTTATAGCAAAAAACCATAGGCATAGGATAGATAGCCAGAACAGGATAGAAGTACTAGGATGAATATTCACTTCCCTTTTCGAACTTAGTGATTTTTTTTATTACTAAAACATAACAAACAAAAGATAAAATAAAGCCAGCCAACATAAAAAGGTCAGGTAAATAAAATAATTCACCAGCTAAGCCAATGGCTGACATGACTACTGCACAAGAAGAAATAATAATCAAAGTTTGACGAGAGCTATAACCCACACGCTGAAGTATATGGTGAAGGTGGTCTCTATCTGGCTTAAAAGGTGACTTACCATTTTTATAACGACGCACTACAATCGCTAACATATCCATTAACGGGATAGCACAAATCCATAAGGCGGTTACTGGGCGAAATGATGCCTGCTCGTTTTGTGTTCCCATGGTTAATAACCAAATAACACTTAAACCAATGAACATGCTGCCCGCATCACCCATGAAAATTTTCTTTGCTTTTCTTGCTAAGCCTAAATTAAAAATTAAATAGGGAATAGTCGCGGTGGCGAGTATTAACGGGTAACTTACATAATCATGCTGTCCGCTCATAATAAATAATATCGCAATTGAAGCAAAGGTATTAATACTTAAGCTGCCAATAAGCCCATCAATACCGTCAACCATATTAAAAGCGTTTATTACAACAATAATACCGACATAGGTAAATACAATACCTACTGGCCCGAGTGTTACGTTACCTAAGCCAAACAAATCACCTAGGTTTGATATATAACCACCAACACCGTATATCATCAAACTGGCAACAATAAGTTGCCCTATAATTCTAATGCGTACTTTCAAATCGAACTTGTCGTCTAATGCGCCAATAAAAACCATCATCGCTGAGGCAATAAGGTACATACGTAATTCTAAGGTATTTGGCAGCCACAATAGGCTTGCCATAAGCACGGCCATAAAAATAGAAAGACCGCCAATAAGCGGAATATGTCCCGCATGTTTTTTTCGTTCACTGGGTTTATCAACCAACCCAACTTCTATCGCGACAGGTTTGAAAAACTTGATGGCGATATAAGCAAAACAAAAAGCAGTAAATGTTGAAATTAAAACGTCCATAATATAATCAAAAGTAGCCTTACGCTAAATTTTCATCCTCAGGTTTAGTTAATTTTTTACTGGTCGAAAAGTGCCTTATTAACACGATAAGTACCGACAACATCCCACCAAGCATTGTACCCAGCACTACAATTATGGCGCGTTTCGGCTTAACTTTTCCATCAGGTGCATTGGCAGGGTCTATCGTTATAAACACATACTCTTTGCTAACTTCAGCCAACATCACTGTTTTTGTTTGTTCTTCAATCAGTTGATAAAATACCGTCTGCATATCCGCTACTTGTATTTGCTCTAATTTACGGGTTAAAAAATTAATACTGTTATTAGCTACACGCTTGTCTTGCTCGCGCATATTGGTGTTTATATCTTCTACCAACCAAAGTAGCCATTGGGTTGCCACTTGGGGGGAATAGTGCTCAATTTCAAGAGTTACCATACCGGTTTCTTTGTCTTGTGAAATTGACATAAGACCAGAGAACTTTTTAAAACTTGCCCAGGGAGAGGGTTCAGGTTTTTTTGGCGTTTTTACGTCTCCTATCCATTTTTTACTTTGACTATCGTAAAGGTTTTCATCGAGTATTAAGGTATTGGTGGTTGAATCCCAATTTTTAGCTGCCATTAGGGGGGCTAACAATGCATGTTTAGTAATGAATTTTTCTATAAAGGCACGCGATTGTATTACCGCGAGTGCTAGGCCCGTTTTGTCGGTACTACCACCGCCCAAATTAATGCCTGCAAGGCTCGCTAAACCACCAAATTGCCCAGCCATTTTAGCTAGACCGCCCGCACCACCTTGTTCACCGGCAGGCGCTAATAAGGTAGACGCTTTATAAATGTTCGGTTGATTAATCGCATAGATAACTGACGACACCGTAAAAAATAGGCTTATAGCAGCAATCAAAAATTTACCCTGCCATATTGCACGCCAGAGTTCTGCTAAATCAATTTCATCGTCCTGCGTTTCACTAGGCTGATGATAAGTATGTTGCGTTGATGCTGAAGAGATAAAACAATTCCTTTTTCTTTAGTGATATCCATCACTTAATCTTAATTTATAAGCCGCAAAACTATGCAACGGGCGGCATTATACCAAAGATGTTGATAAAATCCATTCATTGTATTAAATTTAATTGTACTTTATAAAACAAATATCAAATCAATTTCATAAAGAGCCCTTAGGCAACGTTTACTTTAAATATTCATATATACAACAAAGCAATAACATTTCAACAGTAATGATTATAAGCCACTAATGGCAGCTACTGCGATGGCAGAGTTATACACAATTTGCGTAACGGTTGTCCATAAGCCTAAACTGTCTCGGTATTCTAAATCTAACGGCACTACAATCGCGTCACCTGCCGACAATTTATTTTCATCGGCTGAAAACCAACTGTTGTTATTGGCCAATAACACAGCGCCATTGGCTTTAATAATATAAATCCTGTCTAAATCGGCGCGCGTTTTTAACCCCCCTGAACGGTTTATATAGTCATATACATTATAATTATTCTGAAAAATATGTGATGTTGTATACTGCACTTCGCCCAAAACAGTTACAGAGTCTCTTGCTTTTGGCACATACAGTGCGTCGCCATTGGCTAAACGTACTGTACTGTTTTGCATTTGCTCGAGTACCTCAGGTAAATTTATTACCAAGCGGCCTATCGCCTTGGTGTTTTTTAATTGTTGGGCTAATTGTTTTGATTCACTAACAGATAAGTCATTGCTGTCTCCATCAGGACTTAAGTTAGTTTGTAACGTTTCTGTTTTTAACATTTCAGCAAGACGGTCAATTTCAATTTTTTCTTTTTCACGTAAAGCTTCTCTTGTGAAAATAGCAGCATTGCTGTCTGCTTCGCTGGTCAAACCGCCGGCTCGCTCTATAACATCGAATAATGTTTCCCCTTTTTGTAATACATAGCTGCCTGGAAAAACAAATTCACCACGTAACTCTACGGTACGTTTTTCTCGCCAATCAGGTATACGTTTAATTTGTAAGCTGTCTAGTGGCTTAAGTGGAAAGGCCTTACCTTGTAAATTAACGCTTTGGTGGCTAATCGCTGCTTGTTTTACACCATCGTGCTTGAAGCGGGTTAATTCTGCGTCAACCATATAACTTGACTCGTTAAGACCACCCGCAAGCATAATAAGCTTGTTAGTGGTCATGCTAACTACAAACGGGTATTGCCCAGGGAATTGAACATCGCCAGTAATATTGACGATGGCTTGAGGGTTGTCTTTAGTCGCTTGGTTAATAAGTTCTTTATTGAGTACTTCAAGTAAACTTTGACGAGGCATGTTTTTATTAAATACAAATAAGCGGTCGAGGGGTTGCAAGGCGACTTGTTGATCTTGCTTTTTACTTAAATCGATATATAAGACGCTAGTGTCTAGCCTGTTGTCTTTTCGTGCTAGCAAGGCAAAGTTTAACTCTGCTTTTTGGTTATACCCCATACCCGCATTTAATAATGCACTTACGGTTGCTTGTTGTGTTAATGGGTAACGTCCCGGATTATGAACCGCACCTTGAATACTCACAATATCTGGAAATTCTGCTAATTGTGTTTGTGTGGTTAATTTTTTTAACAAGGGAGCTAAGCTGCTCGCGCGATTGTCATTTTTATTAAAGACATAAATGGTGTCTTCTGCCTGCAACACAAAGTTAGCCGATGGGTTTTTATTTTTGATGTAGTCGGTGAAATTCACGTTATAACTGGTGAGTAGGCCGGTAACGGGGTTTTTACGTACTACTAATATGTAACCTAAATCTGGTTGTGCTTTAAAATCGTTAATTGTGGTCACTAAATCACTTAATTGCATGCCTTTACGCCAACCGTAAATACCCGCACGTGCAACATGCCCTTTAATGGTAACACTTTGCTCTAGCGTTGTTAGCACAGAGCCAACCTCTAAAATGTCTCCATTATGAATAACCGCTGGGCTGATTTTATTAATATCTACATTGATAATTGAACGTAAGCCTGTTTTATTAATACGCTCGATTTTACCAATACTCGCGTAGGCTGTTGGTAACAAGCCCCCCGCCAACTGAATAAGTTTAGGCAAGGTGTTTTCTTGTTTAATTTCATAAATTGCTGGGCGTACAACCTCACCTTTAATACCAACCGTTTTGCCAACCGTAGGCACAAAAACCACATCGCCTGTCATTAAACTTACATCACCTGCAGTATTGCCTTGTAATAGTAGGTCGTATAAATCGAACGTGCTAACAACCTTACCGTTACGTTTAATTTGAATGTTTCGTAACGAGCCAATATTGTTTACCCCACCAGCGGCGTATAATGCTTGGGTAACGGTTGACAAAGAGCTTAGCGTATATGAGGCTGGACGATACGCCTCACCTAAAACAAACACACGAATTGAGCGTAAATCGCCCATAGAAATACTGCTTTTAACGCCTATTTTTCGGTCATTAATAATTTGTTCTATCAACTGCTTTGCTTCACTAAACGTTTGGCCCGCTATATTTATAGGGCCTAACTTAGGCAGGTTGATATTACCTTGGCGGTTTATGGCTAAATTAAGATGAGTAGACTCTTTTCCATAAAGTTGAATGGAGATGCTATCTCCTGGGCCTAATGTATACCCTAAAGATACGGGTATATCGGTTATGGGGGCAAAGGTTGCTGGCTCACCTGCAACTAAGCGATAA